>CAILWD010000686.1 GCA_903837815.1 uncultured Chloroflexota bacterium
AGTCTCCTTCTTGAAGCGGCGTCCACGGCAGGCGGGACAACGCACCTCAACATCGGGCAGGAAGTGCATCTTGACCGTCAGCGTGCCCGCGCCTTCGCAGCGTTCACAGCGTCCGCCTGGGACGTTGAAGGAGAAATGCCGCGCGGTGATCTTGTTTTTCTTCGCTTCGGGCGTGGCGGCAAAGGTCTCGCGGATGGGCGTGAATGTGTCGGAGTACGTCGCGGCGTTCGAGCGCGGAATACGCCCGATGTGCGCCTGGTCAATGGTGATGACCTTGTCAATGTGATCCCAGCCCGTGATGGAGTCGTGTTCGCCAGGCAACTCATTCGCGCCGTTCAACTTTTGACGCGCCGCCACGTCGAGGATGTCGAATATCAGCGAGGACTTGCCTGAGCCTGAGACGCCTGTGACGGCGACCAACTGCCCAAGCGGAATCTTCACTGTCAGGTTGTGCAGGTTGAACTGACGCGCGCCGTTGATGGTCAGCGCTTTGTGATTGGGTTCACGGCGACGTTCGGGAATCGGGACGGACGTGATCCCCGCAAGAAACTCACCCGTCAGCGAGCCTTTCGTTTGCGCCACCTCGGCAGGCGTGCCAGCGGCGACGATCTGTCCGCCGTGCTTGCCTGCGCCAGGTCCGACGTCGATCAGATAGTCGGCGGCTTTGATCATGTCGAGGTCATGCTCCACGACCAGCACGGTGTTGCCCAAATCGCGCAGACGGCGCATGACGTTGATCAGCCGCTCGGTGTCGCGGGAGTGGAGACCAATCGTCGGCTCGTCGAGGATGTAAAGCACGCCCGTCAGACCAGACCCGAGCAGGGCAGCCAGCCTCAGGCGTTGGGCTTCGCCCGCAGAAAGAGTCGGCGAGGAGCGTTCCAAACTCAGGTAGCCGACTCCCACTTCCAGCAATCGCCCGACGCGCTCGAACAGGTCATCCAAAATCGGCTGGGCAATCCGCATTTCCTCGGCGGTGAAATGCGGCGGCAGGGACTTGATCCACGCATCGAGGTCGTTGAGCGGCAGGTGCGAAATCTTGATGATGGTTTCGCCTCCTGAGCTTGGCGAAGGGACGGTCACGGCGCGGCTTTCGGGTCGCAGGCGCGTGCCTTCGCAGTCGAGACAGGGCTGGGTGGTGAAGAGATGCTCCAGCTTTTCGAGATAGGCGGCGTTGGTGGCGTGCTCGTTGTAGCGGCGCTGAAGGTTGGTGACCACGCCCTCGAAGCGTCCCTGCGCGTTGGTGGCGGGCGGCTTGACGTTGGGATAGTGACGGCGGAACTGCGGGCTGTCGGTGCCATACAAAAAGAGGTCGCGCTGGGCGGGAGAAAATTCCTTGACGGGTTTGGACGTGTCGAACTCGAAGCCAAAATACTTGCCCGCGTTCTTCATGATCTGGCTGTAGTGGTTGCCGTGGAACTCGATCCAGCCGTCGACGGGGAGTTCGGGGATGCTTTTGCTCTCGTCGACGAGGCGGCTGACGATGGGCTGGCGCACCACGCCCAGTCCCGTGCAGGTGGGGCAGGCTCCCGCGGGCTTGTTGAACGAGAAGTTCGCCATGCCCATTTCGGGAACCGCCGCGCCACAATGCGGGCAAGGATAGGAATCATCGGGGCTTTCGTCGGATTCGTCCTGCCAGTTTTCGTCAGCAGATTCGTAGGTCGGCGGCGGGACATCTTTTCCACACTTTGGGCAGGGGCGATGTCCGAGACGGGCGAACAGGACTCGCAGATAGGTGAAGACTTCGGTGACTGTTCCAACCGTCGAGCGGGGACTGTGATTCGTCAGGTGTTGGTCCACGCTGATGGAGGGTGACAAGCCGACGATGGAGTCCACGGGCGGTTTGGCGAGTCCATCCGTGACGATGCCGAGGGATTCAAATAACTGGCGCAGGCTTTCCTTGTGCAGGATGTCGAATGCCAGCGTGGACTTGCCCGACCCCGACAACCCCGTCATGACGACGAGCTGGTTCTTGGGGATTTCAAGGGTCACGTTTTTGAGGTTGTGCAGGCGTGCGTTGCGAATGATGATGTTGGGGTACATTTTTCTCCGTTATTTTTGAACCGCTACACTTGCCCTGGCGGGCAGTGCCAGGGAGCACGCGAAGAACGCGAAGAAAACCCTTTAGAATCTTTGCGCCCTTTGCGGACTTTGCGGTAAATCTCTGGCTTGTCCGAGTTAGGGAGTGCGCTTTTTTATTTTCATTGTACAACCCTGGTGGGCAAGTGGAGGGTTTGGAGACTGATGCGCCCTGACCGATTTAGGCAAAGTCCTGGTTTCTCCCAATTATTTCCTGTAGCTGGACGCAGCACTGTCTCAGTTCAGCCTGGGCGCCAGCGGAAAAGATTTTTTCGATGGTCTGATGCGGAGCCACCGTGAGCGAAAGAGTCAAACAGTCATCTCCCGTTTCTGACCAAGTCGCTGATTGAATCCTTTGCAGCGGAATATATTGCCAGATGCCGCCGTATTGTGACTCGTGTGCCTTCCTGCCGCGCCCGATGTCTTCGATCAGAATCAGTTCGTGACTTGTCAACACAGTCAGATGCGGCGGTGTGACCAGCCTTTGGAACAGGTCCCCAAGCGCCGCCCAAACAGGTTTCTTAATCTCAGATTGCAGGATAACCTGACGGACAGTCTCCCCGCCAATCAGGCTGCTTCGTCCGTAGTTCATTAACTTGAAGTTAAGCGCGGACAGATAATCGAACTTGTCCTGCTCCGCTTTCGATTGCCCTTCGCCGTTTTCATTAGGCGAGGGGCGAAGTTTTTTCAGGAAGATTTCATAGTGACGAAAGCTCGATGTGTTGAAGTCAATCGTCGAGGCGCTTGTTTCACCTGTGCTTGTGATGCCGCTGACGGTCAACCACGAACTGAGGAGGATGCTGCCAACCTCCACCGTGCAAATATCCCGATACGGATAACTCTTTGCGACAACCTGACCGCCTTTTCGCTCAAGGATGTGAATGGCATCATCCATATCGCAGATCAGTTTTTCAGTCGTTTTGCCTTTGGGTTTTGCCAGCGAAGGCGCGAGCAGGGTGAACGGAAATTTTCGTCCTTCAAAAAAACTCTTATAAGCAGGGTGAACATCCTCCAAAGAATCGACAACTTTCGTCCAAGCCGCCATAGTCTGCCTTGCCCCCGTCATAGTCCCCTGATCCGAATTTTCCGACATTCGTAAAGTCCCTTCCAGTGTTTGCGATGATGGAGACAAGCCTGGCGTGCCGGATGGTGGGCGGCTACTTGTTATTTTTTTGCAGGGCGATCGGCTGCAACGGACCGGTTATTCCCTTGGCAACAGAGTAGGTTCCGCGGTTATGTTTTTTCCCCTGATACAAAGAGGAATCTGCCGCGCGCAACAGATCGCCGGCATTGAGGGCATGAATAGGATAAACCGCAATTCCCGCTGTGATGCCCAATTCCATTTTTCCTCTGTTGGGAAAGGAGAAATCGAAGCGCTTGACCAGTTCGACGATCTTTTTCGTCACGGTCTCTGCCGTTTCCAATCCGCCTTCGCGTATGAGCAGGGTGAATTCATCTCCGCCGTAGCGCGCAAGGAAATCAGTTGGTCTCAGGTTTGTCATGAGGTGTGATGCGACTGCGGTCAGGACCTGGTCTCCAATTATGTGCCCGTACTTGTCGTTGACAAGTTTGAAGCCGTCCAAATCCATCATCACCACCGAAAACTGTAGATTCGTGCGCTTCGCGTAACGTATCTCTTCCTGCAGGCGGTCTTCCAATGCCCGTCGGTTTGGCAGCCCTGTCAGGATGTCGGTATTGGCTTGTTCCGCCACCAGCGTGTGCAGAGTGGCATTGGAGATTGCCACCGCCGCCTGGTCTGCCAGCAGTTCGATCAGGCGTAATTCGGCGCGGGTAAATCCCCCTGTGGTGGACCTCGATAGATTCATCACCCCCACGATTAAATCTTTGAATTTGAGCGGTACGCCAATAATCGAACCGGTCCATTCATTGGAGGGGTGGCTGTAAATGGGGTGATGCTGCATGTCTTCGATAATGACTTTTTCGCGGCTGTTTGCGATAAGGTATGTCAATCCATCCTTGCGCGGCATTGAAATGGGTTTATTCTTTTCCCCTTTGGCATCCAAGGATGCGCCAAACTCCAGTTTGCCATGCGAATATAGAAAGATATGGGCTGTACGCGCGTTTTTTACCAATCGCAGCGCTTCGGCGACAACTGCCTCCAGCACAATTTGCAGATCAAGGCTGGATGTCAGATTCAAGCTGAGATTTTTTAGCGCGTTTAGTTCATCCGCCTGCTGTTTGACCAGCGCCATCAGGGAATGTCTGGAAACGACTTCATGAGTTTGCAATCTTAACTGTGAATCGCTGGCTTGTGAACGCGGCGAAGCCTCGCCAATCTCAATCAGGATGCGCAGGAGTCTCAAAATGCCTTTTTTCTCTTCTGGGGGAATTGAGTTGTCCCCGCTGATGATTTCCCAGGCGTGTTGAAAAACATCGAGTTTTTGTTCGCTTTTATCTTCCATCGAACACCTTTTCTATCAGTCCTGCCGCAAACTGGCAACCTTCCGTTTGTCCTATTATACACAGGGTCGAAGAAGAAAGTGACTGTTCTGCGGATGGCAAAAAAGGCGCCGAACGGCTGAGAGGCTGCCCTGCAGCCTGGCAAAACAAAGCGAATCTATTATATGAAGTTCAATCTGTCTCTGCCAGAAGTAAACCGGAACATTTTGAACTTCCGAAACGATGTCCAAGAGCAGGGGGAAAAGTTTACGGGGAACCTTCATGGCGTATTGGTTGCGGTAGGGGTTGGCGTGGAAGTTGGGGTTGAAGTCGATGTGGGGGTTGGTGTCTGCGTTTGAGTGGGAAGTTGGGTTTGGGTTGGGGTGGGAGTATGCGTCGGTGTGGGAGGTGGATTTCCCATGCGGATAATGAGTGGGTTGAGCCAGATGGCGTAATCATCCCTTTGTGGCCCGTTTGCGCTGACAACGAGAATCAACTTGACGGTTTCGCCTGCCAGCCCGCTCAAGTCCAGATCAACCGGGTAATATTTCCCTTCGTAGACTTCGTGCCAACTGTCAAGCGTCTTGACCTTTCCATTGTTTTTGTAATCGAGGCGGAAAACCACATCGCACTTTTTGGCCTGATGTTCGCAACCAATCACGGCGCGGAAGCGGTCGCCCGATTGAATGGTGAAGGCTGGGTACTGTCCGCTGATGAAGCCGTTATTTTTGTCCTGTGGCAGGGTAAAAAGTCCCGGTTCGTCTGCAGTGACCCCGTTTTCCATGACGGGTTCGTTTAGCTTTACCACAAACCCCGATTCGTCATTGTCGTCTCCCGGGCAGGGAAGCGTGCCGTTTTTGTTTTCCCAATTTGCCTGGCAATAGTTTTCCACAAAACTGTAAGCGGCATATTCATTGCCCTTAACCTCTATATCCACCCAAAATGCGGTATCTGACTGGTCTCCCCAGCCGAATAATACCCCGGACGCGTTGCGTAGTTTCCAGTAGCCGCGATAGTCTCCTTTTTTGCCGGGCGCTGTAAGCGTAATTGACATTTCGAGGGTTTCGCCGGGGTTGACATTGCGGGTCAGCGCGACGGTTGAGGGTCCGCTCATTGGGTCGCCGCTGACAAAGACCAGGGCGTAGGATGGAGTCCATGAGCAGGTTCCGCTGTTTCTGATGCGCCAGGTTTTCACGAAGCCGGTGTTTTGCGGCACAAGACTCCCATCGGGGTAGTTGACATCTCCAAGGAATTGGATGGCGTCGCAGCGGGAAATGGAGACCGGTGTCTGTGCTGTGAAGGTAACTGTCGGCGGGATCGGGGTCGCGCTCTCGGTGGGCGGCAGGCTTGGGGTGGTCGCTCCGCCGGTTGCGACGGTAACCGCTTCCATTGTCTGCGCAGATGCAGTATACAGTCCGTTCAATGTGGCAAAGGTATCTGGCGTAGACGGGTTCGCTCCCATGTTACACGCAATCTGGCTAAGGATGAGAAGCCCGATAAAGAGAAAAAAGGTGGATTTTTTCGCAAGCATGGTTTCCTCCGGAAATTCGGTTTCCAGAAATTAAAGACGAACCGGGCGCTCAAATGGTTCCCTCGACAGAAAAAGCCGGGCAACGCCGGCTTTTTCTGTCGAACTGGGGCAGGTTATCCGCCGCAGGTTTTGGTAAATTCGACGGGGGGGTATTCCTTGAGGACGGGGTCGGTGATGATCAGGGCAAACCAGCGGGTGCCGGTATTTGTCGCAATGTGAAGTTTCCATTCGCGGCTGAGGATCAGCGTTTTGGCAGCGTCAACTGTGATTGTTTTTGGCGCCGAGTTGTTCCCGTCGCTTTGCGCCCAGTAATAGGTAAACTCCATCGGCCCGGTGGTTGCAAGGGTGGCTGTGACGGTGTAATTGATGTTCGCTGGACATCCAGAGGGCGGGTCCTGCGTCAAAGTAAAGTCAATGGCGTCCACCGAATAATTCGGTTTGGCAGAGGCGGAAACTTCGATTTTGGTATAGAAAGGCGCGCTATATTGCCCCACGCCGAAGTTGATTTTGTCGGGTGTTTGCAGCATCCACTCGGAGTTATAGACCGCCGCGTCCGCAGGCGCAGTCAAAACAAGGGAAATGGGCAGGGTTTGTCCGGGTGCAACCGCCTGGGGCAGGTTGTAATAATACGCGCCGCCCAGAATGTCCCCATTCCAAAAGATGATTTTGTAGGTGGTATCCCAGGCGCAAAGGCTGGTGTTCTTGATTTCCCAGGTCTTGGTGAATTTCTCGCCTGCTTTGAAAACGGTCCCATCCGGAATATTCTCGCTGACCAGGCTGGCGCTGGCGCATTGGGTCTTTTGCGCGGCTGCGGGCAGGGTGGGAGAAGAGGCTGTTGCGAGCGGTGTGAATATGGGGGAAAACACCAGCGGTGTTTGGGTGAAGGCGGGTGAAGGCGTGACCGGCGCCTCCACGCTTTGCGCCGCATTCTGCGCGGCAACCGTTTCCGCCACAGCCGTTTCAATGTGATTAATCTCTAAGGCGGGTTCCGGGGTGGTTTCTGCGCCGCAGGAAGTGACCAGCAAAGACACTGTTATGACCGCAAGTAAAAGCGTGTATTTTGTTGATTTGAACATTTTTTCCTTTCGCTATGTCGAAATAATTATACTGTTAAACGAGGATGCCCGGCTTGCCCGGGCATCCTGTATTAATACTTGCTCATTCTTTACGGACAGGTGAAAGAGGCTCGTCCAAATTGCTGGTTGTTGGGCGTATCGACATAAACGTCGAACCAATGCGTCCCAGATGCGCTGGTCGACCACGAAATACTCGCAGACTGGGTGCCGGCAGCGGCAAAAACAAGCGGCGGCGGCACAGGCGGGGTTGCCCCATCGCTGCGAATCCAGTGGAATGTTACAGCTCCCGCACCGTTAACGGTGATATTGGCTGTAGCCGTGAACGAACTGCAACCGCCTGAATTCGTAAATGTTACGCTGGTCACGGCGAAAGGCGGCGGGCTGGTGGGGGTGGGCGTCGGCGTAAAGGTTGCCGTGGACGGGTTTTGCACTTTGATGTCTACGTAGAAGGTCTTGCCCTGACTGCCGTTCACGATCGGCACAAGCACGCCGCCATTGGTGTTGATGCGCCAGTACCCGCGATAATTGCCGACTGTGGCGGGAGCGGTCAGGTTGATTTCGAGATCGATCTCCTGCCCGGGATTGACCGTGCTGATGGCTTTGGTCGCCGATCCGCCCATCGACTCGCCGCTATCGAAGACGAGGGAAAAACCCGTCCACGCGCATGTGCCGATATTTTTGATGCGCCACTTCTTGGTGAATGCCTGGCTGGGCGTCATCACAGTTCCATCAGGGATCGTGACATCCGTGACGAACTGTCCCACATTACAGTTTGCGGTGGCTGAGGCGATTGGCGTATTGCTCGAAGCGGGTAGCGGAATGGGCGTCTGCGTGGCGGCAAGGGGCAGGGGCGTAAAACTTGCCGTGGCGACTCCCCCGGTGGGCGTGGCGCTCAACAATGCCTGCACAGTCTCAGCGGCGGCGGTGCTGGCAAGGTCCTCCGCATTTTGCGACGGCAGGTTGCAAGCGCTTAAAAACATGACAACGATGGCGAAAACGTAAAACAGGCGTGTTTTATTCTTCATGATTGTTTTCTCCTTCTTTAGCAAGAATTTTACCGCAGGTTGGATTTCCTCCAATCCCCCTTTTGCAAGGGGGAAATTGGCTCCACATTCTATAACGAGGAATTCGCCCAAAAGTTCCCCGAAGGCTGCTTGAAAAAATTCAGGAATCGATTTCCGCCAGCAGACCCATCTCCGCGAGTGTGGCAAGCACTTTAGACTCCGCCCCACTTTTGATGACCACCGCCGTCGGGCTGAGGACTTCGCCCAGGAATTTTCCCGCCTTCGATTTTCTCAACTCGTCCACAATCTCGGGTCTGGAGACTCGCAACACGAGCAGAGTCTTCACCCGAGCCTCGGTGCCGTGCGCCTCCCATCCCTTGAGCGCCTTCACCAAAGCAGGTGGCACCGCCGAGTTGGTGTGCTTCACCAGCATCGCCAGCAGTTGACCGGCTTGAAGTCCCTGCTCTTTGGCGTGCGCCAGAGAACGCGCCGTCACCTGGTAAATGAAATCATCCGCTTTCGGCTCTTCCCACTCGCAGAAGCGCGAAATTTGATACCGCACCGCGCGGGAGAAGAAACGCGAGACCGTGATTTTGCCGTTGGAGGTGACAGTAAGTCTTCCGTCGAAAGTCAAAGGTCGAAGGTCAGACTTTTGACCCTTCGATACACTCAGGGCAGGCTCTTCGACCTTCGACTGGATTTTAAACGCCGCCGCTTCCTTCCCATCTTCGGGCGAAGCCAAATCTGCCATGCCAAGCCAGTGCAAAGTTTGGATGAAATACTTTATCAACGCGCCGTCCACCTGATCCCAGTAGGCGAATCCGCGCAGGTATTGACCGTCTGCCGCGCGTTTGATAAACCACGAGTCGTAGTCGCCGGCAGGGCGCTGGAAGTCGGGATATTTTTCTTTAACTGCGCGGACGAAGGCGGGGATGCTCCACCACTTGTTTTGCGGAATGGCATTGACCAAGTCCAGCAAAAATTCGCGGGTGACCTGCGGCTGGTTGATCCACTCGCCTTCGCAAATCAGGCTGGATATTTGGCGCAACTCATCGAAGGTCTGCGAAGACTTCCATGCTTCGGCGAGCATTTTCAGCGCGTCGGCGCGGGAGGCTTCGAGAAAGGCTTTGACCTTTTCCGCCTGGGGAACGCCCTTCTTCAAAATCCCTGCCGTTGTCAGCAAGGCGGATAATTGCGCGTTTGACTGAAAATCGGACTTGCCCAGCCGCAACGCGGCAAGCAGGGTGGTTGCGTCGTCGAGGATGTGATCGGTTGCGGGAATCTCGAAAGCCTTTTCCACAGGCGTGGCGGGACGCCCCAGCGGCTCCCCCTTCTTCTCTTCAAATCCTTCCAGTCTCAATAATTCCAACAAGTCTTCGGGGATGTAGGCAAATTCCTGCGCGCCCTTGTCCGAGTCGAAAAATGCGCGGGCGATGAATCCGCGATAGAAAAGAGTCTCGGCGGCGGAAATCGGTTTGAGGTGCGGACGTTCGCGGTCACGTTTGCCTGCTCCCATCTCGCGGATTTCGCCAAACCTGCGGGCGAAGGCGCTCCACTCCATCTTGCCGTTGGAGGTCGCCAAAGCCTTCAACGCGGCGGAAGAATCGGGGGGGAGAATCTCCATCGTCTCATGGACAGGCTCGGGGTCGAGAAGCGCAGCGGCGAGTTCTTCGGCGGCGGAATCCGCTTCGTTCGATTCCAATTCCAATCCCCACAACCCCGCCACGATGCGGAGATGTCCAAGATCATATTTGAGGAAGGTGTGATAAAGGTCTGGCATGGAGTAAGTAGACAGGTAAACAGGTATACACGTATTTTACCTGTCTACTTGTTTACCTGTCTACCTGTTCACCCTTTTACCACCTGCAACGCGCCTGGCACGATCTCGAAACTTGCATTGCGGAGATTACTGCCGAAGCTGGTGTAGATTTCCCCGTCGGCATGGATGTAGAGCGGCAAGTCGGATGAAATCTTCATGCTCTTGAATTCTCCCATGCGAACTGGCTTGAATTTCATGTGCGTGCCTTTGATAAACTCCGGCAGCAGGCGCAGCATGGCGGGACGTGAAAGCCTGTCAACGGTCAGGAACTCCAGTTTGCCGTCGTCATTTTTCGAGTTGGGCGAGAGCATGAACCCGCCGCCTTCGCGTTGTCCGTTGCAGAGCGTCAGCATGATGACATCCTGCTCCCATGTTTGGGATTCGGTTTCGAGTTGCATGTGAGCGGGGTTGTGATTCAGGATGATGGTTTGCAGCACCGCCGTCAGGTACATCATGAAGCCTTTGACGATGGGCAGTTTGTGCGAACGGATCGTCACCACTGCGTCGAAGCCGATTCCGATGGTATTGTCGAAGTATTCCACGCGCCCGTGCTCGTCGGTCATTTTGCCGAGGTCAACCGTGTGAATGGTTTCCGCTTTGAGGGCGTTGGCAAGCGCCAGTGGGGACTTGGAAGTAATGCCCATCGAAAAGGCGAAATCGTTGCCCGAACCAATCGGGACCACGCCCAAAGCTGGTCGCCGCTCTGCGGGGACTTGCATCAACCCGTTGACAACTTCATGGACAGTGCCATCCCCGCCCAAAGCGACGACCAGGTCACAGCCTTCGTCGGCTGCCTGCTTTGCCAGTTCGATGGCGTGAGTCGGGTAGACCGTCCCGCTCCATGAAAGCTCGCCCCTGAATTCCTGCGCGATGGGACGGAGGTCGTTGGCGGTCTTCCAGGCGCGGCCTAAATCTGCCATAGGGTTGAGAATCAATTTGACTTTTTGGGGCATGGGACATCTCCTGAATGGGATGTATTATAAAACCCTGCAAAAATGTTTGGTTGCTGAATGAGCGCAACTCTTTTCGTTTGCCTGCGTAATAAAAGGTGACAGTCACTCGCTTCGCGAAAGTGACTGTCATCTAAACGAAAGGAGTAAAAATGAGCGACATCAAAACCCTTTACCGGAGCAAGTCCAACCGCATGATCGCGGGTGTGTGCGCGGGCCTTGGCGATTATCTCAACATCGACCCTACCATTATCCGTCTGTTGTTCGTGCTTGGGTTCTTCACCTTCAACGGCGCCATGTTACTGGTTTATCTCATCATGGCAATCGTCACCCCGGAAGGCTAGTTCTGTTACCAAGTTTGCAGGTTTGAACGTTTAAACGTTTGAACCTGCAAACTTTTAAACCGTTTTTACCGCGCCAGCGAAAGGAAGACATCCTCCAAAGTTGGCTCGCCTCTTTCGATTTTCTCAACGCGGATTCCCTTTCCTCCCAGCAGGTTTTGCATTGATTCTTTGTCCGTGCTGAGCGTAGTCGAAGCGCGGCTGATGACCCGCAAATGGTCTCCCGCCAACCCGACGCGTTCCACACCGTCGATTGCGGAGAGAATCGCCAGCCCTTGTTCCAGCGGATCTGCGTACACTTCCCAGACATCCCCTGTGATAATTGACTTTTTCAACGCTGTCGGCGTATCCATCGCCAGCAGTTTGCCGTCGCGCATGACGCCGACGCGCTCGCAGTACTCGGCTTCGTCCATGTAATGGGTGGTGACGAGGATGGTCACGCCGTTTTCGGCGAGTTCGTAAATCAAATCCCAGAAGGCGCGGCGGGCGGTTGGGTCAACGCCTGAGGTGGGTTCATCAAGGAAGAGCAGTTTCGGTTCGTGAACCAGCGCGATGCCCAGCGAAAGTCTCTGCCGCCAGCCAGTGGACATGTCCTTCGTCAGCGTGGACTCATGCCCTTTGAGTCCGACCAGTTCGAGGGTGTGCTGAATCCGCGCTTTGTCGGTGATTCCGTACACGCCGCCGTAGAAGGTCAAATTCTCCAGCGTGGTCAAGTCGTCGTAAATCGCAAACTTTTGAGACATGTACCCAACCCGTGCGCGGACTTCCTCGCTTTGCGTGGCAACATCGTAACCCAAGACGGTTGCGCCGCCGTCGCTGGGTTTGAGCAAACCGAGCAACATGCGGATGGTGGTGGTTTTGCCCGACCCATTGGGGCCGAGGTAGCCCACAACTTCGCCCGCATGAACCTCGAAGTTGATGTGGTCAACAGCGGTGAACTCGCCAAATCGGCGGGTGAGATTTTCGACCTTGATGACTGTCTCAGTCATGGTTTGACTCCGATAATGCGATAAAGACATCTTCCAACGCGGGCGGGATGACTCGCAAGTCAACCAGCGTGCCGCCAGCGGATTTGATCTCGTCGGGCAGACGGCTCAGGATGAGGTCGGATTTTCCTTCGCGGACGCGGACGTGCAACTTGTCGCCGAATGCCGCCACATCCTCCACGTCTTCATCCTGGTGCGCCACGTGACGCAGGGTGTTGATTGGGTCGCCGCGCAATTCCAGCACGCGTCCATTCAACCGCGCCCGCAGATTCGACGGCGTATCTTCGGCGATGAGTTTGCCCGTCTTCACAAAACCAACCCGATGACAACGCGAGGCTTCGTCCATGTAGGGGGTGCTGATAATGACTGAGACGCCCCTTCCGTCCTGAGCGGAGTGCAACGAAGTCGAAGGACTATTTGCAGACTGTGCTTCGACTGCGCTCAGCACGGGGGTCGAAACCAACTTGATCACCAACTGCCAAAAATCCTGCCGTGTGACGGGGTCAACGCCCGTGGTGGGTTCATCCAACAACAGCAATCGCGGACGTGTGACCAGCGCGGACGCCAGCCCAAGTTTTTGTTTCATGCCGCCGGAGAGTTGTCCCGCGCGGCGGTCTTTGAAATTGGCAAGCCCGACGAATTCGAGAATCTCCATTGAGCGCGGCAGCCACTCGGTCTGGGAAAGTCCGCGCACTTCGGCAAAAAAACGGATGTTTTCGAGGACGGTCAAATCTTCGTACATCGAAAATCGCTGGGAAAGATACCCAATCTGCGAGCGGACTTGTTCGACCTGTCTCCGCACATCATACCCGCAGACGTTGATCTCGCCCGCGTCGGGCAGCAACGCGCCGACCAGCAATCGCATGGTGGTCGTCTTGCCCGCGCCGTCCGAACCGACCAGCCCGTAGATTTCGCCCTCGCGAACATGCAGGGAGATGTCATCAACGGCATGAGTCGCGCCGAAGGATTTTTTCAAGTTTGTTGCGTTTACTAAATAGTCGGTCATAAGAGCCTTTGGGTTGAACGTTACACGTTTGGTCGTACAATCACGAACGCTTCATTCTTCGCCAGTTCTTCCAACTGTGCGCGGCTTGGGCGTTTCGGCAGTCCATGAGCCTTTTCCATAATCAAGCCGATCATGCGCGGATGACGTTCGAGGCGCACTTCCATAAAATCGGCAAATGTCGCAGGGTCGGTGACAATCTCCGCCGTGCCGTGAACGTGCTTTGCGCCCACGCGCAACTCCACCTGCGGATTCGACTGGATGTTGCGCACCCAATCTGCGTTGAGTCCGCGCGCCGCGCCGAGATAGTAGTCTTTGCCAATCTTTTCATATTGAAGAGGAGTCACCCGCTTCTTTCCAGACTTCCTGCCCGTCGTGGTCAACAGGACGATGAACCCGCCGATGACTGGCCCCAATCCAATCGCATACAACACGCGATGAATTTTTTGGATGTTCTTCATTTTTGACCAGTCGAAAGCAACGGATTTCATAGCATTATCCTTTTACTGGCAAGTGGTCTCGATACTCGACCACCAACTATTCACTATTCACTTCTTACTTAAACGCCACATCCGCCGGCATCCCGATCTTCAACTTCACATCGGGGTCATTGACCTTCAACTTGATGGCGTAGACCGTGCTGGAGCGACCTTCGACGGTTTGGACGTTGCGCGGGGTGAACTCGGCTTTGTCAGCGATTTGGATCACTTCGGCGGTGAAGGTCAGGTCAGGAAATGAATCAACCGTCAGTTCGGCTTGCTGACCGAGCGAGACTTCGCCGTAGCGGTTTTCGGGGACGTAGACCGTGATGGTCAGGTTGTTCAATTCGCCGAGGACAAACGCCGTCGCGCCGGGTTGGACAAATTCGCCCACTTCCACGTTGCGGGTGAGGACGACGCCATTCATCGGCGCGGAGATGGTCAACTTGGCGATTTGGGTATCGAGCAAATCAAGATTCGCCTGCGCCTGCCCCACCGCCATTTGTGCCTGCTCCGCCGCCGCCTGCGCCTGTGACAGCGCGCCTTCCGCCGCCGTCACCGCCGTAGACTGTTCGCCCGTCTGGAATTTTCGTAAATAATCGAGCGCCGCGTAATAACGTTCCTGCGCCACCGAAACTTCGGCGCGAAGCAAAAGCACATCATCCGCCGCCTGCGTGTCGAGAAGTTCGTTGTAGGCTTTCTGGGCATCGTCCAGTTCCTGCTCTGCGGCGTCGAAAAGGTTGTCGCTCACCTCAGAAAGGTGGTCGTCGCCGCGACAGCCGTACACCAGGTTGGTTAATTTCTTGTTATCCACCACATAACCTTCATTGGTTCCGCAGTGGGTGCTGTTGTATTTTCCAACGGGCGCATTGGCGTCGGCGGAATTTTGCGCGAGGTTGTCCACATCCTTCGCCAACAGGTAGGCAAGCCGCGCGTCGAGCAGGCGTTTTTCCGCTTTCAGGAATTCAGACTTCTCGACAGAGGTCTCGACATTTTCCAGTTTGGCGCGGGCTTCTTCCATCGACTTAAGAGCAATATCCACCTGGTCTTGCGCGGATTTGAGTTGCTCTGCGCGGGAGAAGTACCAATCGGGCTGCTCGAAGCGGTTCGGGTCTTTCGAGAACCAATCCGCCACGCGGGTCTTTTTATCCTGCGCAAGCGCGGCTTCGAGCGCGATTTGATACTGGCTCTGTGCGGTGGATAATCCGCTTTGGGCGGTCTTCGCTCCCGCTTTGGCAGATTCCAAACTGGCGGCGGCAACAGCCCGCTGGGCGGCGAGCAGGCTCGGGTCGAGTTGAATCAGCGGGTCATCCGACGCAACCGCCTGACCTTCCTCCGCGAGGACTTCGGTCACCTTGCCAGCCATTTCAGGCGCGACGTTCACCTGCGTGGCCTCGATGGTTCCAGAGGCGGTCAACGCGCCGTTTTTATCCGAAAGAATCTGCGTGGCGATAAAGTAGACGCTGACGGCGATAAGTAAAACAACGATGACAATCGCTTGCACGGGGGGACGTTTGTGGTTCATGGAAATCTCCTTTGTCTCCCCTCTCCTAAAACGGAGAGGGGTCGGGGGTGAGGTTTTAGTCAAGTCGCTTGCGGAAGCGCAGCGCGGCGGCGGTCATAATGCCGATGGCAAAAAGCGTCATGGCAATCACATCGGTCTGAATCATCACCAGGCTGACATCCTTCAACAACAGCGAGCGGATGATGACCAGGTAATACCGCAGGGGCATTAGATAGGAAAACCAACGCAGCACGGCGGGCATGGCTTCGAGCGGAAAGAAAAATCCCGAAAGGAAGATACTCGGCAGCAGGGTCATCCACACGGTCAGCATGGCTTCCTGTTGGGTGTTGGCAATGGTGGA
>CAILWD010000687.1 GCA_903837815.1 uncultured Chloroflexota bacterium
GTATTCCTTGACGATTTCGCGCTGTTTATCAATGTAGGGGACGGGTAATTCCACTTCGCAAAGGTCTTCCCAACCCAGTAATTCGCGTACACTTCCGTGACTCATAAATCTAGCATAACGGTCAAATTCAGGGCGGCGAAACCACATCATTAAGTATTCAGGCAGTAATTCGTTTTTGTCTATGATTTCAAAAATGTCATAAGCCTGAGAGATAATGGCTGTTTCTTTCTCTTGGTATAGGGCAATCGTGATTTTCTCTCCATTTCGAGAAGTCACAGGGCAATAGGCAAATTGCTCATTGTTGAGAATCCGATAAGTGGACATATCCGTTCCAATAGTATTTGAAATGGACGGAATAAATTTCTTTTGAATACTCAACCCAATCAAGTTGTCAATCTCAAGATTGCGGTTGCGTATCTCAACGGGTCTAATATATTTGCCTAACTTTTTATAATTTGATTTCATACCCCAACTCTTTGAAAACCTTCAATAAATCTTTCTTCGATTGTTCTTCGGCTTTCAGCAATTCGGCAAATTCACCTTGCAGGGCGGTCATCTTCTCGTCGAAATCAATGTTTTCATCGCGGTTGATGAATTCGATGTACTTGCTCGGCACCAGCGAGAAATCTTTCTTTTCCACTTCTTCAAAACTTGCGCTATAACAATATTCAGGCGTGTTGGCGTATTTCTTGGCAAAGTCGGTTGTCTGCCAAGCATGATAGGTCTCGGCGGCTTTCTGAATGTCCGCTTCAGAGAATTGCACATATTTCTTTTCAAATGGTTCGCCCGCTTGGCGTAAATCCATAAATAGGATTTCTTTTTGGCGGTCACGGTATTTCTTCAAAACGCCGTTCTGTTCCACCGTCCGCGCTTTCTTGTTCTTGTTCAAAATCCACAGCGTCACGCTGATGTCAGTCGTATAAAACAAGTTGCGTGGCAATACCAAAATGGCTTCCACCAGGTTATTTTCAATCAACTTGCGGCGGATGGCTTTCTCTGTCCCGTCACCACTGAGCGCTCCGTTTGCCAGTAAAAAGCCCGCAATGCCATGCTCCGAAAGTTTGCTGGCGATGTTCAGAATCCATGCGTAATTGGCGTTGCCTGTGGGCGGCACGTCATAGCCCTGCCAACGCGAGTCGTCTTTCAGTTCATCGTCCGCCCGCCATTGCTTTTGGTTGAAAGGCGGGTTCGCCATGATGAAGTCCGCTTTCAGGTCTTTGTGCTGGTCTTTGAAAAAGGTATTTTCAGGCACATCGCCCAAATTGGCAGAAATGCCGCGAATGGCAAGGTTCATCTTCGCCAGTTTGTAGGTGGTGGCGGTGTATTCCTGTCCGTAAATCGAAACATCTTTCTTATTGCCGTGATGATTCTCGATGAATTTCATGGACTGCACGAACATGCCGCCCGAACCGCAACACGGGTCATAGATTTTCCCGCTGTACGGCTCGATCATCTCCGCGATTAAGTTGACAATGCTCTTGGGGGTATAAAACTCGCCTTTGCCTTTTCCTTCAGCGAGCGCGAACTTGCTCAAAAAGTATTCGTACACGCGCCCAACCAGATCATGTGATTTGTCTTTGAGCGTGTCAATGTTGTTGATGGTATCCAACAGCGAAGCCAGTTTGCTCACGTCCAAATTCAGGCGCGAGTAATAATTATCGGGCAAGGCGCCTTTGAGCGCAGGGTTTTTCTTCTCGACGGTGGAAAGCGCGGTGTCAATCTTGAGCGCAATGTCACTGGCTTTGGCGTTGGCAATCAATGTATTCCAGCGCGATTCTTCGGGCAGGTAAAAGACATTCTTCATCGTGTAGAAGGGCAGGCTGTCCGCGTGTTTGGCGTTCCCTTCGGCAATGATTTCCGCTCTGCGTTCTTCGTATTTGTCACTGGCAAATTTCAGGAAGATGAGTCCCAGCACAACATGCTTGTATTCGGACGGCTCCACCGATCCGCGCAGTTTATTGGCAGAGTCCCAGAGAGTCTCTTCGATGGATTTGTTGTTCTTGGGTTTCTTGGGCGCTTTGGGCGCTTTTGCTTCTGTGAGTTTTTGCTTTGCCATCGGAGTTCCTTAGAAATAATTGATTTCATCAATCTTCAAACTGATATTTCCGTCATCGTCGCCGATCAGGGGGGTAAAGCAAACCAAAGGCTGGTCGGGAATATCGAAAGGGGTTTGGGCGGGCAGTTCGCTTTGCAGGGTGTTGATCGCGTCCTCGAACAATCCAATTTTATCGAATGCTATAAAGGCGGCTTCGTGAAAAATCGGCTTGCCATTTATGCCCAATCTGGCGGGGATGGGAAAAGCGCGGGCTATCAAATAATCAGTTGTCGAAAGTCTTTGCAATTCATTCAATTTGTCTTTGTCGCTGCCTTCGAGTAAATATGCCCGCGCCCGCAGGGAATAGATAAATCCTTCTTCATCACGGACATACCACAAGTTCAGGCAAATTTCAGGCTGGTTCATGGTTTTCCCTTTTCTCTCTTTTGCAGGGTATTCCCCGCTGACTGCGATCAAGCATACAGGAAAAATGTCAAATGGGCAAGGGTCTTTATCTTCGGCAAACAAAAACTCCCCCGTCGCAGGGGGAGTTTAACACTGGTCAATCGGACAAGGTGATCAGGTGGATATTATGACAGGCTTCTTTGGTTTGTTTGACTTGCAGGCTCGCCAAAGACCGTACACGGCGCAAGCAAGTAACGCGGTTCCCATCCAAATCGGGATCGGCGTGTACCAGGTAATAAGCCAGGCAGTTCCAGCCGCCAGCCCAGCCAGCCAGCGTTCCCGCGAAAATGTGCATACAGCCAGCAGCACAAGGGCTGTCGCAAAGATCAATGCGCCCGCGACGTAGAAGGCAAACTCCGCATTGGTCCATGCCATTGGTTCGTTATAGCCTTCCACGCGACCTTTCACTCCCTGCAAGACCTTCCGAATCGCCAGGTAATCTGTGAACTCGGTAAACAGATCAAAGCCCAGCAGGCTTGGCTGTGACCAGTGATGACTCCAGCGAATGCGGCTTACCAGACGAGTGTGATTTTCATCGATTGGGTATAGCGCCCAGGTAAAAGCGCAATCACTTGCCTTGCTGGACCAAATGAAGTAATCCTCAGGCTCGATTGCGTAAAACACCCAGCTTCCGGCGGCGCTGATCGGGACTTCATCCCCGACTTTTACATCCTGTAATTCCGGCACGATGCGCTCCGCGCTATGAAGCCCGGATTTGCTGCCTAAATTTTCGATGATGTCATAGCCATAATACCCTGCACGGTTATATCCCATTTGTACCAGCCAGGGCCAGATTTCATGAGGTGTCCCTTCGATTGTGATGGCTCGTGTAGATAGGAATGTGGGCTGGGTGTCCAGTTCATCTCCGGGCATGGGACGGTTTATTTCCTCCGGGGTTGCGCCCCAACTTAACTGGTACGGACGCGCCAGCAGCAAATAGGCGGACATCACAAGCGCAAGTAATATTGCCACAGCCGATATTCGAATGAGAATTTTACGAAACATGACGGGTTCTCCACTACAGAATTTGATGCCTGTAGTGTAAGCGGTACAATCAAAAAACTCCCCCGTCGCGGGGGGAGTTTGGGACTGGTCAGATAGACAGGGCAGGCGGTTCCTATTTTTGGGGATATGTTTCGACAAGCACCATGTTGACCATCACGTCTACAAACTGATGGATGTTGCCACCGTCGAGTCCGTGCCCGCCCTGGAGCCAGATGAGTTCCTTGCGGGGGGCTTCGAGGAGATTGAAGTATTCCTCGACCAGCGAAGACATGGCATTCACATCGTCGCGCCCGGCGAAGATATAGACGGGTACATCCAGTTTTGCCGCCTGCGTTTTGAAGTCGAGATTTTCCAGTTGGGAATAGACGACGGGGAAGGATTCCACCAGTCCGCGCGTGTGGTTGATCTTATCCACATAACCATATTCCGGGGCGAAGAATGGGATGATTGGCACGATCACGGTGTAGCGCGGGGAATTCATATAATCGTTCAGCGTATCGAGATAGGCGACATATTTACCGAGCATGTCATCGCCTTTGTAGGGCGGAGGTCCGTTGCGGCGTAGCGCATCGAGCATTTTTGTGTCGCCTTTTTCTGCAAGGTAATCGAGCGCCAGTTCGTAGCCCATCACATCGTTTTGGGTGGTGTTGACCATCTGTCCGTTGCCGATGTAGGCGTAATATAAATCGGGATATTCCTGCACCAGCCAGACGCCGAGGATGCTCGTCCACGAGACGCCGTAGACGTAGA
>CAILWD010000688.1 GCA_903837815.1 uncultured Chloroflexota bacterium
ATGTTCATGATGCCGATGCCGCCGACGAGCAGGGAGATGCCCGCCACCCAAGCCAGCAAGTCGCGGAAGGCGGCGGTGGTGGCTTCCTGTGTGGCGATGATGTCCTGCTGGGTCTGCACGGTGAAGTCAGGGCTGGAGGCGTCAACATCATGCCGCTCTGCAAGCAGGACAGTGGTTTGTGTGATGATGCTCTCGATTTGCTCCTGGCTTTCGGCTTTGAGGTAGATTGTGCGGACGGCGTCTTTGCCCATCGGGGTGGAGGTCATGAACTTTTGGAAGACCAGATTGATGGGCAGGTACACACGCCCGTCATAATCAATGTCGGCGACGATGCCTTTCGGCTCCATCACGCCGATGACTGTGGCTTTGGTCGAGCCGATGGTGACGGTTTGCCCGATGGCGCTCTCCGCGCCAAAGAGGTCGGTGGCAATGCCTGCGCCGAGGACGACGAGTTTTGCCTTGCGGTCATCTTCATCGGCGGTGAAGTAACGTCCTTCGGCGACGGCGTAATCGCGCACGTCGGGAAAGTCGGCGGTGGTGCCTACAACGGGGATGGCTTCGAGAGTCACGCCGCCCGCGCGGACATTTTGCGCGGCAGGTGATTGTTCGGCGGAGATGCCCGTCACGCCAACCACCTGCTCGGCGATGGCGTAGGCGTCGTCAATCAACAGGGTGCGCCCCGCCCCAGGTACGCCGCGCATGGGTGAGACGATGATCAGGTTTGCGCCGAGGGCGTTGATTTGTTCGGCAATCGAGGCTTCCGCGCCCGCGCTGACCGCCAGCATCACGATGACCGAAGCCACACCGATGATGACGCCGAGCGTCGTCAGAAACGAGCGGACTTTGTTGAGCATTAAGCCTTCCCAGGCTGTGCGAAATATTTTTTTGAGTTTCATAGGTTGTCCTTTTGGGTTATGTCATTGCGAGGAGGGCGCTCTTCCCGACGAAGCAATCTCACGTCACGAGGAGGTTGCTTCGGGCGAAGAGCAAGAGCGCCCTCGCAACGACATGACTACATCCTCTTCGCCAGGCAGGGATTATTTCCATTGCGCCCGTCGGACAGGATCAGCCCGTCTTTGACGCAGATGACGCGCTCGGCGTGTTCGGCGATGTCGGGTTCGTGGGTCACCATCACAATCGTCGCGCCGTTCTTGTGCAGGTCGTGGAGGATGTCCATGATTTCGACGCTGGCTTTCGAGTCGAGGTTGCCTGTCGGTTCATCTGCCAGAATCAGCGGCGGACGGTTGACCAATGCGCGGGCGATGGCGACGCGCTGTTGTTGTCCACCCGAAAGCTGGTTGGGGTGATGGTGCAGGCGTTTGCCCAACCCGACGGCTTCGAGCGAGGCAGTGGCGCGGGATTCGGCTTCGGCGTCGCTGAGGTCTTCGCTGTTGTAGAGCATGGGCAGCATGACGTTGGCAAGGGCGCTCAAACGCGGCAGCAAATTGAAAGACTGGAAGATAAATCCCAACTTCTCGTTGCGGACTTCTGCCAGTTCGTCCTTGCTCATCTGGCTGACGTTGCGCCCGTCGAGGATGTATTCCCCCGACGTGGGTCGGTCGAGACAGCCGAGGATGTTCATGAGCGTGGACTTGCCCGAACCCGAATGTCCCATGATGGCGACAAACTCGCCGCGTGAGACATCCACATTCACGCCCGCCAGCGCGCGCACTTCCGCTTCATCCACGCCGTACACTTTGGTGATGTCTTTGATTTCGATTAGAGTATTGTTCATCTCGATACCTGTGGGATCTTTTTCGCGCTGAGCGAAGTCGAAGCGCTGGAATGCTGTCCTTCGACTTTGCTCAGGACGAATAGCTTTCTATTTCGTCTCCACCGTTCCCGTGCTGACCACATCTCCCGCCTTCACGCCGCTCAAAATCTCGGCGTTGGCGAAATCGCGCAGACCAACGGTGACAGGGGTCATGGTCAACTGGTCGTTTTCACCGACGAGGAAGACAGCGTACGAGCCAGGGGTAAGTTCACGCAGAGCCTGCACGGGGACGATCAACGCGCCGCGTGCTTCGCCTGCAATGAGTTCCGCTTCCACGGTCATGCCAGACTTGAAGGCAAAGTCGGTTTCGCTGGGCAGGGATGCCCAAACCACCACAACGGGTGTTCCGTCAATCGTCTGCAAAGAAGGCTCGACGATGACCACTTCGCCATCCACGGGTTGGTTGGGGAAGGCATCGAAGGTGAAGGTCACGCGGTTGCCGACGGCGGCTTTATCAAGGTCGGTTTCGTCGAGATAAAAACGCACCAGTAAATTGTCGGTGGTGGCAATCGTCATCACGGGCGAAGTCCCAACCGTCTGACCAAGAACCGTGTTCACGGCTGTCATCTCACCGTCGAAGGGGGCGACGAGACGGGTGTTTTCCAGTGCAACGCGGGCGGATTCCAACTTCGCCATTTCAGGTCCGAGCGCGGCGATGGGCTTGCTCAGGGCTTCGGGGCCAGCCTGAACGATGTCGAGCGCGGCTTGGGCGTCCTGCAAAGCCACTCGCGCAGATTCAAGATTGGCACGCGCCAGCGCGATATCCGATTCGTCGATGTAGCGCAGTCCCATGAAATAGTCCAATTTGGATTGCGCCAAATCTTTTTCGGCTTGGGTCGCTTCGGGCTTTTCGAGTTGTCCCTGCCAGTACCAGGCGTCGGAACCGATAAGATAAATCACATCGTTCTGTGCTTCGACCAGCGCATCCTGCGCGGCGACCAGCGCCAGTTTTGCCTGGGCTACGCCCTCGGCTGTAAACAAGGCTTGGAAATCTGCTTCGGCTTGAATGTTCTCTTCGAGCCGCGCCAATACCTGCTGACTTTGGACATTGTCGCCGACGGCGGCGTTCAATTCCGTGACCACGCCCGACGAGCGGAAGGCAAGGTCAACTTGCGCGGCGGGCAGCACGGTTCCCGCTCCGCTGGCGGTGACGACCAAATCTCCCGTGCGGACTTTGG
>CAILWD010000689.1 GCA_903837815.1 uncultured Chloroflexota bacterium
ATCGAGTTGTGGGGGGCACAAGGCGAAGACTCCAAATCCTTCCACGACTTTCTCGAAAAATATAAAACCACCCTCTCGCGCCTGCAATCACGCGGAGTCATCACCGCCGGCTATGTGGACAAACCCTCCGCCGACCTGGTCGTGCGCCTGCTCGAAATTGCCTACGCCGACCTGGAGCAGACGAAGGCAATCCGCGAGTTTCACCCATTGCGCGGCGTCAGTGACCGCTGGCTTTTCGGCGAGCATAAAAATCCGCTGCTGCCGCCCGGTGAACGTTCGGCAGTATTCAAGATTCAATCCGCTTCCGAGAAAAATTACAAAGGCTTGCTCGAAGTCCACTTCTTCTATTTGAATGTCGGCGCGGAAGGACACCCCTGGATTGTCCGCGTGGAAATTCCGCGCTGGGTGGTGGATGACCCCGCCCAACTGGATTTGCTCCATGCCGTGCTGGTCAGTCAATGCCGCATGATGGGCAGTAAACCGTACCCATATTTGCTCCATCGCGCCCATGAAACCGCCGTCGTCAAAATGGAAGAGAAACAGCAAATCGAACAACTGTTGGCGATGGAACTCCGCCGCAATGATGAAGAGTTGGACGACGGCTCGAACAAGCAATCCGCAAAGGATTTGCAGGGTAGAACCCGAAGATAATTCGTCATTGCGAGGGCGATGCCTTTCGCCCGAAGCAATCTCATGATTAGGTCAGAGATTGCTTCGTCGGGGAGAGCGCCCTCCTCGCAATGACGGGAGGAATGAATTATGACACACCCCATCGAAATCGGACGTTTACTTCGCGCAGGGACGACAGGCTTCATCGCGGGCTGCCGCGTTAATCAGTTGAGCGTGCCATCCTTCGGGGCGCTTGTCCGCGCGCCGCTGGGTGAAGGCTACCAGGTCTTCGGGCTGATTCACGACATCCACATCGACGATGACGGGCTGGTGCGCCAACTGGTCACCGCCGACCATGTTTCCGACGAGGTGATGAAAGACAACCGCGAGCGGCGCATCGTCCCCGTGGAAATGTCTGTGCTGGCGGTAGGCTACGAGCAAGACGGGCGGATTTATCACCTCCTGCCGCCGCGTCCGCCGTTGAGCTTGGACGTGATTTACCTCTGCGACGACAAAGACCTTTCCCGCTTCACCGAACGCTTCGGGTATTTCCGTCACATCTTGAACGCCAAAGACGCGCCGATTGGCGAAGTGATTGCCGCGCATATTTTGCAGGCAGGCAAGGCAAGGGGCGCGGGGTGGATTGAATCCGCAACGCAGGAAGTGATTACCCTGCTCCGTGACGATTACCCGACCTTGATGTCCGTGCTGGGAGCGCTGGCGGATATTTCTTGATTTTTGATTTGTGATTGGTGATTTTAGATTAGCAGGTAACGCTGGAGTCTGCGATGAATGAGAACGAATTGAAAGCAAGAACAAAGAAATTTGGGTTGCGTGTGATTCGATTGGTAGAGTCTTTGCCGAGTACGCAGACAGCGCGGACAATCGGTAATCAACTTTTGCGTTCGGGGATGTCGGTTGGGGCGAATTATCGGGCGGCTTGCCGCGGGCGCTCCAAAGCGGACTTTGTTGCCAAGGCTGGCATTTCACTTGAAGAAGCAGATGAATGTTTGTATTGGATGGAAATGCTGCAAGAAGCGGGAATCATCCCTGCGGATAAATTGAAAGACCTGATGAAAGAAGCCGACGAATTAGTTGCCATTTTCACCGCTTCCATCAAAACGGCGCGGGCACACCTCAATCAAAAATCGTCAATCTAAAATCGAAAATAATCACGGAGTGATTTATGAATATGCAACGAACTCAAATCGGCTATCTCGTCGGCGGCGGACTCAAAGAAAATTTCCGCGTGCGGCTGACGGTTTCTCCGCAGGAGATTCAGGAGGGCGCGTTCGTCGTCATCCAAAGCGGAAACTGGAATTACTACGGCATCGTGACGGATATCAACCTCGGCGCCACCGACCCGCGTTTTGCCGACGAACAGATGGATGGGCGCTTCCCAAAGCATATTTCGGATGCGTTGCATAAGAAGGCATTGTATGCGAATCTCGAAGTGTTGCCCAACCTGATGCTGGAAGTCGGTCCAGATGAAGGGTCACCCGAATACGAAGAGTGGCGCGACAACCTCAAAGACGAGCCGCGCATTCTGCCCGTCAAAAATATCCCGCCGCATCATGCGGTTGTGTCGCTGGCAAACCAGGGCGACATCGCCGAAATCTTTGGCGACCCAACCGCCGACGGCAACTTCGTCATCGGCTACACCCGCGAGCAGGGACATCCCGTCTGCATCAACCTCGAAAGGTTCGTCCAGCGTTCGTCGGGAGTCTTCGGCGCGACGGGCACGGGCAAGTCCTTCCTCACACGGCTGGTTCTGGCGGGCTTGATGAAATACGACCGCGCCGCCGTGCTGGTTCTCGACATGCACAACGAATACGGCTTCGACGATGTGGCTTCGGACACGAAGAAATCCGTCAAAGGCTTGAAGAGCCTGTTCAAGAGCAAGGTCAACTGCGTAGGCGTGGGGGCAGGGACCACCATCCGCGGCAATCAGGTGGATTTCAATCTCGAAGTGGCGATGGACGACATCTCCACCGCCGACGTGGAAACCCTGACCCGTGAGTTGAATCTACGCGAGACGACCGCCACCACGTTGAATGCTTTGTTTACTTCCTTCGGCAAGGGTTGGTTCAGGGCGTTCAAATCCATGAATCAGGAAGAAGTCGAAATCGAAGACGACAAGGGGCGCACAAAGAAAGTTCCGCATCCCGACAGCGTGGCGGCGTGGGCAAACCAGAACGGCGTGAACGTGATGGCGGCGGTGGGATTGCAGGACAAATTGCGCCGTCTCTTCGACAAGCCCTACATCGTGGACAAGCCCGCTTCGGACTCGGTGGCGCAAATCATCCAGTCGCTGGAGGCTGGGAAGCATGTCGTCCTGTCCTTCGGCGAATACGAAAGCGACCTGGACTACCTGCTGGTCTCGAACCTGCTGACTCGCAAAATCCGCGCGGCGTGGGAGAAGAAGACCAACGACTTCCGCACGCATGGCGCAATGGAGCCGCGTCCGCTGATTATCGTGGTCGAGGAGGCGCACAAACTGCTCAACCGCGAAATGGCGGCGCAGACGACCTTCGCCACCATCGCCCGCGAACTCCGCAAATATTATGTGACCCTGCTCATCGTGGACCAGCGCCCGTCGCAGATTTACGATGAGGTCATGTCGCAGCTCGGCACGCGCATCAGCGGCTGGCTCGGCG
>CAILWD010000690.1 GCA_903837815.1 uncultured Chloroflexota bacterium
CACTTGCGAAGTGACTGTCACCTGTAGGAGAAAAACTTATGGCGAAAGTTCTTGTGATTGGCGCGGGGTTTGCGGGCCACACCGCCGCGCTGTATCTTGGCGATAAACTCGGCAAAAAGCACGAAATCACGGTCATGTCGAACCGCGATGTTTTTGGCTACGTCCCCTCATGGGTTTGGGTTGGCGTGGGACACATGAAACCCGAACAGACCGTTTTCAAACTCAAGCCGGTCTATGACCGCAAACATGTCAAATTCGTCCACGCCGCCGCAAAAGAGATTCACCCCGACGCGGGCGACCAATACGTTTTGGGAGAGGAAATCGGCACGGGAAAGGAAGTCCGCGTGGATTATGACTACCTCGTCATCGCGCCCGGCCCCCTGCTGAATTTTGCCGGCACGCCCGGACTTGGACCCGAAAACGGATTCACCCATTCGATTTGTTCCGCCCCCCATGCGGTCAAAACCCGCGATGCCTACCTCGCGCTCATCGAACGCATGAAGAAAGGCGAGAAGGTCAAAATCGTCATCGGCACGGGACATCCTGGCGCCACCTGTCAGGGCGCGGCATTCGAGTACATCGTCAACGTCCATAAGGATTTGGTCAAGAAGGGCTTGCGGGACAAGGCAGACATCCTCTGGCTTTCCAACGAACCCGCGCTGGGCGACTTCGGCGTGAACGGCGTGCAAATCAAACGCAATGGCATCGTAATGAAGAGCGACGAATTCATTAAATCGGTATTCAATGACCACGGTATCCGCTCCCAAGTGCAGACGGGTGTGACCAAAGTCGAGGAAGGCAAAATCCACTGGCAGAATTACGAAGGCGAAGAAGGCGTCACCGAGTTCGATTTCTCGATGTTGATTCCCCAGTTCAAGGGGCAGCCGTTCAAATACATCGGCAAGGACGGCTCGGATGTTTCCTCGAAGATGGTCAACCCGATGGGCTTTGTCCTCGTGGACGGCAAGTACGGTCTGCCCTACCCCGAACTTTCGCAGACGCCCGAAGCATGGCCCGCCAAATATCAGAACCCGAACTACGCGAATGTCTTTGCGGCGGGAATCGCCTTCGCACCTCCTGGACCCATCTCCAAGCCGTTCACAAACAAGAACAACCTGGCAATTGCCCCCGCTCCGCCGCGCACGGGCATGGTCAGCGGCGTGATTGGGCGCGTGGTCGCGTTGAACATCGCGGACTTAATCGAAACTGGCGAGATGACCCACAGCGAACGCATGACCGACATGGTGGCGGCATGTATCGCCAGCATGGGAGATTCGCTCTGGGACGGCAACGCGGTCACGATTGTCATGCGCCCCGTTGTCCCAGACCGCAAGAAATATCAAAACGAATTCGGGCGTGACCTGTTCGTCTCGCACCTCGAAATGGGCGTCAGCGGCGCGTGGATGAAGTTCATGCTCCACTATACCTTCATCTGGAAATTCAAAGCCCTGCTGGGCTGGAAGTTAATCCCCGAATAGGAGGCGAATCATGGAACAGGAATTTTCCAAATCCGAAAAGTTTTGGATGAACTTCAAACTGTATCAAGTGTGGCGGTTTATCGTTTTGAACATAAAAATCTACACGGTTGCAGTGCAGAGCAAGTGGCATTAGGCGGGTTACAAGTTGAAGGTTGGAAGGTTGATGGCTTCAATCTTCCAACCTTTTTTGCGTTAAAAAAGCATTCCTACCCAAAACAGAAGGCTGAACACAAACGCGGTCTGACCTGTCCCTGCGAGTGCGGCGTTAAGCGGGCGTCCTTTTTGGGTGAAAACCGCGCGAGTGGCGCGATAGGCAAATGGCAATGAACCCCATGCCAGCAGGGAAAACCACGAGACGATTCCCAGCCACGCGGCGAGCGGCAGGACGAGATACGCCCCCGTCATGCACAGCAGATATTCGGCTTGGGTGAAGCGTTCGCCGAAAATCACCGCCAGCGTGCGTTTGTTCCCTTTGCGGTCGTTTTCGATGTCGCGCAAATTATTGACCACCAGAATCGCGGTGATAATCAAGCCGGGCGGGACGCTCATCCACCACGCGGCGGCGGAAGTGGAACCCGCCTGCACGTAGTACGTCCCCGCAACGGCGGCAAGCCCGAAGAAGATAAAAACGAAGATGTCGCCCAGTCCATGATAGCCCAGCGGAAAAGGTCCGCCTGTGTAGGCGATGGCAGAGATGATGGCGGCAAGGCCAATCAAGATGATGGGGAGGCCGCCCAGCCAGGCAAGGTACAAGCCCAACAACGCAGCAACGCCAAAGACTACACCCATCCCCGCCTTGACTTGCGACGGCGTGAGCAAGCCTGCCTGAGTCACCCGCGTAGGACCCAATCTGTCGGGGGTATCGGTTCCTCGCTCGAAGTCGAAGACATCGTTGGCGAGATTGCTGCCAATTTGCAGAAGCAGAGCGGCAAACAAACATGCCAGCGCGGCGTCGAGTCTAAAAAATCCATCACGCCAGGCGACGGCGCACCCCATCACCACACCAGCGGCGGCGGCGGGCAAAGTTCGCGGGCGGACGGCTAACATCCAGGCTTGTAAGGTTTGTCGGTTCAAGGCCATCTCTCCAATAATAAAATCCGCCGCAGTATAACTTATAATCAACGAAAATAAGACTTCCGAAGCGCCAACGAGCGGCGAGACTTCGGAAGTCTCTTGATTAGGAGAATCCATGACTCAACTTACAGGACAGGAACGCGCAACGTACGTTCAAGGCATGTTTACCCAGATTGCAAAACGCTACGATTTAATGAACCGACTGATGACGGGGTTTCAAGATGTGTACTGGCGGAAGCAGGTGATTCGACTGGCGAAGTTATCCAACGACGCTTCGCTGCTCGATTTGGGAACTGGCACAGGCGATTTGGCGCGGGAGGCGCAGACGCAATTTCCCCAAGCCAAAATCATCGCCGCCGACTTCACGCTCGAAATGATGCGCGTGGGACAGAAAACGAGTCCGCTCAACTTTTCCACGGCAGATGCGCTGAGGCTGCCCTTCAACGACTCAACCTTCGACGCGGTCACTTCTGGCTTTTTGATGCGGAATGTGATCGACCTGCAAAAAGCCATCGAAGAGCAGTTCCGCGTTTTGAAAGATGGCGGACGAATCGTCATCCTCGACACCACCCGCCCGAAGAAGAACATCCTCTCGCCCTTCATCTGGATTCACATGCACTTCATCATCCCCACCCTCGGCGGCTTGCTGACAGGAGTCCGCG
This sequence comes from uncultured Chloroflexota bacterium, assembly GCA_903837815.1. GTDB lineage: Bacteria > Chloroflexota > Anaerolineae > Anaerolineales > Villigracilaceae > Villigracilis. Next base: position 3,215 of record CAILWD010000690.1, read on the forward strand.
AGGCGTACAATTATTTGCCCGACACCACCGAGAATTTTGTCACGGCGGAAGATTTGTCTTCACGCATGACAAAGGCTGGATTCAAGAATGTCAACTTTCAGCGGTTGATGTTTGGGACGATTGCAATTCACTGGGGGCATAGGTAGGGATGGATCTCGTAAGGATGGGTCTTTCTGAATCAACAGGTATCTCAATCAATCCGAAACCCATCCCTACTCCTTTGCGGCTTGAAATTGCTCCCTTGGCCCAAGTCGCGCCTGCAAAAACAGGAACGCCGATATTGCCGCCACGCACAGAACGCCGCTGATATACCAGACATAGTTGGGGTTGAAATTATGGAACAATCAGGTTCGTGAAACGCCAGGGTTCAGTGACGGCTCAATCTCTAAAGGAAAGAAATCATGCAAAGCCAGATTTTCAAAATCCCGTACAGCAAATCCAACCTTGAATTTTCCCTGCCTTCCACCATGAAGGTGACTGTTGCCGTATCACAGGACGCAAAGCCCCTGCAGAATGTCGAGGTCGCCATCAAGGAGGCGCTTGCCAATCCCATTGGAGCATCGCCGCTGCGTGAACTTGCCAAACCCGGCAACCGCGTCTGCATTGTGTTTACCGACATCACCCGCGCCAGTCCCGATCACCTGCTTGTCCCTGCCTTGTTGAAGGAACTGGAAAAAGCCGGCGTAAAAGATGAAGACATCACCCTGCTCTGCGGAATCGGGATGCACCGACCCTCGACGCAGGATGAAAAAATCACCAAGCTGGGAGCGGACATCGCCGCCCGTTACCGGGTCATTGACAACGAGCCTCAGAACCCTGCCGCTTTGGTGGATTTGGGCGTGACGCCGGGCGGGATTCCGGTTCTGTTGCATCGCGCGGCTGTTGAAACAGACCTGTTGATCGCCACAGGCATCGTCGAGCCGCACCAGTATGCAGGTTATTCCGGCGGACGAAAAACCGTCGCCATTGGCGCAGCCGGCGAGGCACTCATCGCCCACACGCATGGCCCCGCTTTCATCGACAATCCAGATACGCGTCTGGGGAAGATCGAGGGCAATCCCTTCCACGAGGCGATTACAGAAGCCGCCCGCCGCGCCAAACTTCGCTTTATCCTGAACGTTGTGCTGGACGATGACAAACGAATCCTGCGCGTGACCGCCGGCGACCCCGAACTTGCCTTCCAGGATTTGGTCAGGTTCGCCAAATCGGTTTACGAAGTGCCTATCCCCCAGCAATACGACATCGCAATCGGCGGTGTCGGCTTCCCGAAGGATGCCAACCTTTATCAGGCAAGCCGCGCTCCTTCCTATCTTTTCTTCGCCCCTGTTCCGGTGGTGCGCAAAGGCGGATTTTTCATCATCCCTGCCCGTTGTGAGGAAGGCGCCGGGACGGGTGTAGGCGAACAGCGTTTTCTAGCCGCCATGCGCGACGCGCCGAACATACAATTCATTCTTGATCACGCTCGCAAGAACGGGTATCCGCCCGGGCAACAACGCGCCTTCGTGACGGCAAAAGTGCTGGAAGAAGCAAACGTGATTATCGTGGGAAGTGAATGCCCTGACCTAGTGGCGGCTTGCAAGATGATACCCGCCGCAACCATGGACGAAGCCATCGCGCTTGCCGCCGCCAAACTGGGATCAGCCTGCGACGTGTTGATCGTCCCCCACGCCCTGCTGACTTTACCTGTCATTCAAAGATAAAACGACAGTCGGATAAATCAACAGATTGACTAGCCATGAACCCACTCACTGAACTGGAAAAACCCGCCGAAACCGATTATCTGAACTGCATCCGCTGCGGCTTGTGCCTGGCTGTCTGCCCCACGTATCGGGAGAGTTACAAGGAAGCCGCTTCTCCCCGTGGGCGCGTGGCGCTGGCGCGCAAAGGGCTGGATGGTGAACTCGAACTCAGCCCCAACCTCTACGAGCAGATGTACGGCTGTTTTGCCTGCATGGCTTGCAATGATATCTGCCCCGTCGGTATCAAACCCGCCGAGTTGTCGCTGGCGATGCGCCATGTGCAGGAGCAGAAACAGCCTGCCGTGTGGAAGAAGACTCTTTTCGAGAATCTGATTCCCCACCCGTGGCGGATGGAAGCCGCGACCTGGCCCCTGCGCCTTTACCAGAATCTCGGCATCCGACGTTTGGTCTATGCCCTTGGGTTGATGCGCATCATGCCAAGCCAATTGCGCGATATGGAAGCCATGCTTCCGCGTATGCCCCAGCGTCCATTGCGCCAGGTGCTGCCGACAGTCACCCCCGCAAAGGGAGAAGAGAAGCGCAAGGTCGGCTTCTTCCTTGGCTGCGCCCAAAGTCTGCTCTTTGCCGAGGAAAGTGCGGCAACCGTCAGGGTGTTGAGCCGCAACGGTTGCGAAGTGACCACGCCCGATGAAGTCGTCTGTTGCGGAATGCCGGCGCACGGTTACGGACGTCTCGACCTGGTGCGTGAACACGCCAAACACAACATCGCCGTCTTCGAGCAATCCGATTTGGAGACCGTCGTCACCGACTGCGCCACCTGCGGTTCGACATTAAAGGAATACGGCGAGTATCTCAAGGATGACCCCGAATGGGCGGAGCGGGCTGAAAAGTTCAGCAGCAAGGTGCGGGATATCAGCGAATACCTGACCGAAATCCCGCTCGAAAAGCCGAAGGGACGCGTCGAGGTAAAAGTCACCTACCACGATCCCTGTCACCTGCGCCGCGCTCAGGGAGTGTGGAAACAGCCCCGCGAGATTCTGAAACTCATCGATGGAATCGAATTTGTCGAATTGCCTGAATCCGATTGGTGCTGCGGTTCAGCTGGCAGTCAACTCATCACCCATTACGAAACGTCGCTTCAGGTGCTGGCTCGCAAGATGGACAATCTCGCCGGCACAAAAGCCCAGATCGTCGCTTCGGGCTGTCCCGGCTGTCAGATGCAATTGAATACCGGCATCCAACGGCACGGATTGGGCGTACGGGTTGTGCATCCAGTTACGCTGTTGGATGAAGCATACAAAGAGTAGAAGGACAACGGGAGAGTTATGGACAGCAAATTAATCGAACGCCTGACAAAGGTCATCGGCAGGGAATATGTGTTGAGCACGCCGGAAGACCTGGCTGTGTATAGTTACGATGGAACGTTCGCCGAAAGCCGCCCCGATTTGGTGGTATTGCCTGCTTCGACAGAGCAGGTCAGCGAGGTGGTCAAGGTGGCGGCTGAGATGCGCGTGCCGATTGTGGCGCGCGGCATGGGGTCGGGACTGGCGGCTGGTTCCATCCCGAACACGAGCGGCGGAATCGTGGTCAGCATGACGCGCATGAACCATATTTTGGAAATCGACACCGAAAACGCCACCGTCCGCGCCGAAGCTGGCATCGTCACCGCCGACCTGCAAGTGGCGGTGGAAAAAATCGGGCTTTTCTACCCGCCCGACCCCTCCAGCATCCGCCACTCGACCATCGGTGGGAATATCGCCTGCAATGCGGGCGGACCTCGCTGCCTGAAATACGGCGTGACCGGTGACTACGTGCTGGGACTGACCGTCGTGTTGGCTGATGGAAGAATCCTGAAAACAGGCGGCAAACCCATCAAGGATGTGACCGGCTACGACCTGAACGGATTGTTCACCGGCTCCGAAGGCACGCTGGGGATTA
>CAILWD010000691.1 GCA_903837815.1 uncultured Chloroflexota bacterium
ATAGACCTGGCGTTCCTTGCCATCTTTCTTGCCCTTGATCCAAGTTCCGGCACAGGTCTTGCCTGACATTTTGTCACCCAAATAGGCGGGGTCGGGAAGACAGGCGGCAACCACATCGCGCGGGGCAACCTGAACGTCCTTGACATTGATTTTCTCTTTGTTGTCGAGGCCGATCATATGGAGGGTCTTGAGCACGCCAATAAACTGGTCGCCAAGCCCGTACTTGAAGGTGGCGCGTTTGGTCTTGACCCAGCGCGGCATGAGCAGCACTTCTTCGTGCTCCACGTTGACGACTTCGACGGGCCCAATTTCGGGGAAGTCGAAGGTCTCAGGCTCCGAGAAGGGCGCGGTGGTGAACCAACCCTTGCCCTCCTCCCAAACTACGGGGGGATTGAGGCACTCTTCGATGGTGGTCCAGATCGAAAAGTTGGGGGCAAATTCGTAGCCCGCAATCTCGATGTTCGCGCCGTCACGGATGCCGAGTTCCTCGATTTCGTCGAAGAGATGTTCCTGGGCGTAGCGGGCAAAGACATCTGCCATGCCGGGTTCCACACCGCAGCCGACAAGCGCCAGCAGTTTCTTCTTCTGCCAGTCCTTGGCTTTCTTGAACTGGTAATCGCCCAGTTTGACGCCGCACTTGTTGAACGGGTCGGTCTTGTGGGGCGTAGACAGGGTCATGGCCATGTCCATGTAATTTACGCCAGCCGCAAATGCCGCATCGAAAATCTGCTCATTGAAGATGGGGTCCACCGCGTTCATGATGAGGTCGACCTTGTATTTCTTCGCGAGTTTGACAATTTCCGACTTCTTGCTTGCGTCTATGAATTCGACGGGGAACCGCTTCGGCTGGCGAAGTTTCTTTTGAACTTCCTTCGCGCGCTTCACGTTGTAATCCGTCAATACCATTTGCTCAACCCACGGGCGTTGCTTTGCCATTACCGCAATCGCCTCTCCCACGCCACCAACACCAACCAGCAATACTTTCATGATTTTCTACTCCATTTAGTTTTATAACTCGCACATCGCAAGTTAGAATGACAAGAGAAAAATGAAAGCCCTGCCCGTTGAATTGGGGCCGGGTTTTCTAGAAATAAATTTCTTTCGCAATCTTCAAATGGATAAAGGATTCGGTCTCTCGAATGCCGTCTATTTTTGCCAGTTTTTCGGTTAGGAACTTGAGAAGGTCTTCGTGGTCGCGGCAGAACACTTCGCAGATAATGTCGTAGCGCCCGCTGACGACCACCAGGTAAACCACTTCGTCGATTTCGGAAATTTCCTCGGCGACCTGCAACATTTTGGAGGCTTCGGTATGAACGCCAATCAGCGCCATGGTGCGCATCCCCATCATCAGCGGGTTGGTCACTGCCACCACTTTGAGATACCCCATTTCCACGAGACGGTTATATCGCTGGCGAATCATGCCCGGAGAAACATTAAGCTTCTCGGCAATCTGGGCAAACGCCTCCCTGCCGTCTTTATGCATGGCGTCGATGATGTATTGATCTATACTATCGAGGCGGCTGGAATGGTAATTACTGGTTGCGTTTTCCATTAAAGTATTTTATTCCTTTCTTGTACAAAAGTCAACTATTTTGTGACGATTTGTTATTGTTATAGCAATCTCAATGCAAAACAAGCATTTGCGCAAGCAAAAAATAATTGATCAATAACCATTTCTGACTTCGTCCCAGATATTGTCGTACAACACAGCCGCCTCTCCAACATCTGCAATACGATGGCTTGTCCGGATGATATCAGGAGAAACATTAGTGATGGGAGATGCCATATAGGCGGCATATAACGTAGAAAGCGCAACCTCCTTTTGATTAACATCTCTTACCATAAGCGGATTCTCGCGGGCAAATTCGAGCGCCGCCGAATTGGGAATGGCGTACGGGAAATCGCGCAGCACCATCCAAAATACGTTTCCCTGATTGATGTAATTCAACCAGGCATAGGCTGCATCGGGATGGGGGGCATCCGCGAGCATGGCCCAGTTATCCTGCCAGATAATCGCCCCTTCCGACGGAAAGACATGCTCAATCTGCGGGTTTCCCTGATGGGCAATGTAGGCTTCGCCTGTCCAGGTCATGCCCAGGTCCACCGCATCAGCAAGCAGGGCGGTCTTGGGGCTGTCGCTGTCGAAGAGTTTGATAGAGGGAATTAACTGGGACAGTTTGGACTTTGCTTCCTCCAATTCAGCGGGATCCCTGGTATTTACATCGTAGCCGAGCGCGAGCAAGGCCACGCCAATCACTGCGCGCGAATCGTCGAGGAAGACCATGCGCCCGGCGTACTCCGGATTCCAAAGATCTGACCAGGATTGTGGGGCGGTTTCAACCCGCGCCGTATTGATGACAATCGCGTCCATGCCAACCAGATAGGGAATGGTAAATCTGTTGCCGGGGTCAAATTCAAAATCGAGATAATTGGGGTCGAAGTTTTTGAGGACGGGAAGGCGGGCATGGTCGAATTCCTGCAAAAACCCCTGGCGGATTAACGGGGGGATCATGTTGTCCGAAGGCATAACCAGATCGTGGTTGTTTCCGGCTTCAAGGACGGTCTCGTGTAACTCTTCATCGCTGGAATACAGCTCGATATTCACATCAACGCCATACGCCAGTTCGAAACATTCCACCATATCGACGGGCACGTACTCGGTCCAGATAAACAAATCAAGTTCGGCGGAGTTGACTTCAACCGGGAATTCAGGTTCGGGGCAAAGATACCCACTGGAGGAAACTCTGGGAGTGTCAGTCGGCGTTTCCGTCGCGGGGGCATTCCTACCGCACGCCCCAAGCACAAACGCCGCTGTGAGAAGCGCGGCAAGAAATAAACCTTTGAGTTTCATAAGCCCTCCGCAAAATAAAGCGCGAATCGTATTACTCACGATTTATAGCCGATCATTCTCAGGAAGCCTTTTCTCCACTGAATGCCTTCCTCATCCTCGACGCCTTTGGGTGAGAATCCATCCACCACACCGAGGATGCCGCGCCCCTGTTCAGTTTCCGCGACCAGCACTTCGGTGGGATTGGCAGTGGCGCAAAAGATACGAGCCACCTCAGGCACCGACTTGACCGAATTCAAGATGTTGATGGGGAAAAAGCCCTGCCCCAGAAAAAGGATGAAGGAATGCCCCGCGCCGATTGCGAGGGCGTTTTTCTTAGCCAGTTCGATCATTTCGTCGTCCGTCCCCGCCCAGCGCACGAGACATTTCCCCGAAGCCTCGCAGAACGCCAGCCCGAACTTGATGCCGGGCACGCTTCCAACCAAAACCTCGTGGATGTCTTCAACGGTCTTGATGAAGTGGGATTGTCCAAGAATGAAATTGATGTCTTCGGGTGTTTCGATTTTGACAGTCGTGATTTCCATGGCTTTTTCTCCTGTTGGATTTTTCTAACCACGGAGACACTGAAGCGCAGAGCTTTCCAATTGTGTCTTCGCGTTAACCTATTTTATACCGATTCTGCCGCCCGCCTGACATCCTTCCTAAGGAAGAGTAAAAAACCAATCAGGCGCAAACCCGCGCTCACCCACAACGCACCGCCCAGCCCGATGGTATCTGCGAGCCAGGTACCCAGCAGCGGAGCAAAGATGGCGGAGAGGTATTGCATGGAATGAACCAGCGAGACGAAAGTCGCGCTGTATTCCGGCGGGACGGTTTTCATCAATTCGTCGAAGAAGACCAAATCCAGCCCCGCCTGAAACAGCCCGGCGATGGCGGCGTAAACAACGATGAGCGAAACCTGCGGCGTGGCAGCCGTCAGGGCGGGATAGAGAATCATGCCAAAGGTTGTGGCAAGCAGGACAAGCCGCCCGCCGTATTTGCGGGACATGAATGTCCACAGGGAATATCCCATGAGCATGACGATGTTCATGGACATGGTAATGACGCCAATCTGCGAATCCGTCGCGTGAACCTCCCGCACCAAGAATAGCGGCATGATGGGCTGGCTCAACATCAATGCGGAGTAGTAGACAAATTTCTTGAGGGCGAAAGAGGTGAAGGCGGGTGCGCCGCGAATCAGGGAGACATAATTCCGGGCTGATTCCAAAGCCGACGAGGAGGAACCAAGCGTCAGGCGGGTCTGGTCGGGGAGGGCGATCTTCCTCGAAAAGTAGTAACTGATCAACCCGCCGAAGGACAGTCCCAAAAACATCACCGCGTAATTGATGGGGAACTCCATCAGGTCGATGGTGCGCGTGACAAAGAAGGTCATCACCACAGTGGTCAAACCGAAGATCGCCCAGCGGCGGCTGAGCAGGGCATAGCGTCCTTCGGGACCGGCGACGGCGTTCATCACCACCGAAAAGGCAACCGCCAGCGCGGTCTGCGGCAGGGTGGCAAACGCCCAAATGGCAAGCGTGGCAAGGACGGTATATTCGTTGGCAAGCGCAAAGGTCAGGATGCCGGTCAACGCGTAACAGGATATGACCATTAGCCGCGAAAGGCTGTACCAGGGGACGATGTTTTTGCGGGTTTGCAGGAAACGTCCGACCAGGAGCGCAAGGATCAGCCCGGTGACGCCCGGCATGGAAGTCAGCAAGCCCACTTGAAAATTGCTCGCGCCGAGGCGGGCAAGAAAAACGGGAAGGAATGGCGCGGCAACGTTTGCAATGCTCACGCCGACCCCGTCGATTTGCACATATCGAAAATTACGTTTTTGGATTTCCTGCTCGGATGGATTCAACATGAGATCAGTTTATTTTATTTTTCCCAGCCAATCCAGCAATTGACGGAACAACCCGCGCATCACGGTCTTTGTCCGCTCGTGGAAGATTTCGATGTTGCCGTAGGCTTCGCCCCCGTCGCCGCTGACGAGGTCGCTGACGCCGCGCAGGATCAACAGTCGGGTGTTGTTCTTTTTCGCCACCCAGGCAATCGCGCCCGATTCCCAATCGGCAGCAACGGCGTTGTACTTTTCAATCAGCATGGGAATATCCCCGACAACGATGTCGCGGTCGGCAGAGACCAACAGACCACGGACGATGGGCGATTGTCCATCTTCCATCTTCCATCGTCCAGTGTCCAGCCACGAAAGGTCAATATCCGTCGCATAATGTTCGATTGCCTCCGCGCCGTCGCCCATTTGCTCGATAATGTCGTAGACCAGAGTCCGTTCGACGAGCATGATCGTGCCAGTTTCGATTCGTCCCGCGAAGCCGCCGCAAGTTCCCAGGTTGACCAGCAAGTCAGGTTGGAAATGGTCGATGACATATTGAGCCGTTGCCGCCGCCGAGATTTTTCCCCAGCCGCCGTGAAAGAGGATCGCGGGTCGAAGGCGTCGCCCTGAGCCTGCCGAAGGGTCAAAGGTCAGGTTGGCAAATTCGCCATAAGGGGAATGTTGAATTTCAAGGTTCGGATACAACTCCTTTACAACACGCCATTCGGCATTTGCTGAAATGATGATTGCGATTTTCATGAAAGTTTCCCTTCGAGATAATCCACCACGAATTGCAGAGCCGCTTCGGACGAGAAATGCTTGTTTTGAATGCGGTCGCCATCCCAGCAGAAGTGGCGGGTCCACTCGCCGGAATCCGTCACCAGCCCAAACCAGGTGGTGCCGACGGGTTTTTCGGGCAAGCCGCCCGAAGGACCCGCAATCCCGCTCACTGAAATCCCGATGTTCGTATTGAAAATTCTTCGCGCACCCCGCGCCATTTCCAGCACGGTCTCCGCGCTTACCGCTCCATGCGCGTTGAGCGTATCCCACGAAACGCCAAGCAGGTTGACCTTTGCCTCATACGCATACGCCACAACCCCGCCGGGGAAATATTCCGACGAACCTGAAACATTGGTAATTCGATCTGAAACCAGCCCGCCCGTGCAGGATTCTGCGGTGGCGAGAGTCAAGCGGCGCGCGCACATGCCTTGACGCAGTAATTCTTCAAGCATAATCGTCATTGAAATCTCCTCAAAACTTGTTGATTATACATCGGGTATAATTTGCCAATGGCAAAATGGACTGGCACGAGATTGGGCGAAGTCGAAATTGGGGAATTCATTGCTCGCGGCGGCATGGCAGAGGTCTACCTGGGCGAACATGCCACCCTCAATCGCAAGGTGGCGGTCAAGATCATGCGCGATCACGTGGAGACCGAGCACGAAAACCATGCGCGGTTCGAACGTGAAGCCCAGGTGGTTGCCAGCCTGCGTCATCCCAATATCATCCAAATCTTCGATTATCAGGTGATAGGCGGACAGCCCTGTCTTGTCATGGAATATGTACCAGGCGCATCGCTTGGAGGATATTTGAAAGCCCTGCACAAGCGTGGTGAAAAAATTCCTCTCGACATGGTTGGGAAGATTCTCTCTGCAATCGCCTCCGCCATCGATCACGCCCACAGCCACAAGGTTGTTCATCGCGACATCAAACCCGGCAACGTGCTATTGCGCTCTGCAAGTGGACCGGTAAGCACGGACCATCCCCTCCCCGACAATGTGGAACCCATCCTGACCGACTTCGGGTTGGTACGCGTGCTCGATTCATCTGCACACACCACAACAGGGAATGTCACCGGTACGCCCGCATATATGAGTCCTGAGCAGGCACGGGGCGACAAAATCACCAACAAGACCGACATCTATTCGTTGGGGATCATGTTGTATGAAATGCTGGCGGGCGCAGTTCCCTTCGACGCTGAATCCTCCTTCGGCGTCCTGATGAAGCATCTAAACGACCCGCCTCCGCCCATTTTTGGCATTTCATCCAATTTGCAATTTATCATCAACCGCGCGCTGGCCAAAGACCCCGATATCCGCTACAACACTGCCACGGAACTGGCAGATGAATTCATGGCGGTCTTACATGGGCAAGCCGTCTCG
>CAILWD010000692.1 GCA_903837815.1 uncultured Chloroflexota bacterium
AAATACCTGCCCGCGCCGTTTTTGTCCCTGTTGACCGATGACTGCATTGCGCGCGGCAAGGATTATCACGCGGGCGGGGCGCGCTACAACACGACCTACATTCAAGGCGTGGGCGTTGGCACGATGACCGATGTCTTGTCGGCAATCAAGACCCACGTTTTCGATGGGAAGACTTTGGAGATGTCCGCCCTGCTTGCGATGCTGGCGGCGGATTTCGACGGCTTCGAGCGTGAACGGCAGATGCTTTTGAATCGCACGCCGCGCTACGGCAACGACGATGACGCCGCCGATGATTTGATGCTGCGCGTCTTCGAGACTTTCTTCAACGCGGTGGACGGGCGCAAGAACATGCGCGGCGGCGAATATCACATCAACCTGCTGCCGACCACCTGCCACATCTATTTCGGCTCGGTGACGGGAGCCACGCCCGACGGGCGCAAAGCCTGGACTCCGCTCTCGGAAGGAGTTTCCCCCGTGCAGGGCGCAGACCGAAATGGTCCCACCGCGGCGGCGCGTTCCGTCGCCAAGATGGATCACGCCCGCACAGGCGGAACCCTGCTGAATCAAAAGTTCACGCCGCAAGTCCTAGCCAACGACGAAGGCTTGGACAAACTCGTCAGTCTGGTGCGCGGATATTTCAAACTCGACGGGCATCATATTCAATTCAATGTAGTGGATGTGGAAACGCTCAAAGAGGCGCAGGCAAACCCCGAACAATACCGCTCACTGATTGTCCGCGTGGCGGGGTACAGCGATTACTTCTGCGATTTGAGCAAAGCCTTGCAGGATGAGATTATCGCAAGGACGGAGCACGAAGGGTTTTAGAAATATGTAGGGGCGACCCGACGGGTCGCCCCTACATTTTGTGATTACCGTTTTGCCTGGGGGAAATCCCAGCCGCTTGCTTCGAAATACATCGTCAATAATTTTTCGCGCTCGGCGGAGGTCATGTAACGCGGGCGGGAAAAATCGATCAACCGCATGGTGAACAATTCAACGCCAAGATAACGCCCGTCGTAGAAGATGTGGCGGTCGATGAATTCGTTTTCGGTCAGGCGCGGACCGCGTTTGGCAATCTGGTCGAAGAACAGGTTGCCCAATCCGTAGTGGATGAAGCCATCGTTGTAAAACTCCATCACCTGCGGCACATGTGCCTGGCTGCCGCTGACGATCACCGCGCCCGCCTCTGCCATGCGGCGGAAGTCGATCATCTGCTGGGGACGGGCTTCGGGCGAATCAAACTCATGATATTGGAAGGAGGAAATCGGCAGGAAACCCTGCGAACGGTAATATTTGATCTGCTCCGTCATGTAATCGAAGTCGCAGGGGATGGCGCCCGGTATGGTGTCGGTGGCGCCGGCGTAGACTGTCTTATAGTTGCAGGCAATGAACATGAGTTTGTTGCCGTTCACTTCCATTAAAAGCGGCTTGCGTCCGTCTTCCACGTTGTACCCGCCGCCATAATAGGGGATGTTATTTTTCCTGTAGATTTCGAGCGTTTCATACATGGCGTCGGCTTTGTAATCGGAAAAATGATCGCCCGAAAGTTCCACCACATCCATCCCCACATCGGTCAGCAGATCCATGTAACTCGGCTCACTGCAAAACACCATGCCGACCTGGTTCGGATCAGGGTCGGGACATCCCGAAAAGAACGGCACTTCGTTGTTGATGTGGGTGATGTCTGCCTCGCGCAGCAGGTCGCGGACTTCCTCGCCCGGATACAAAATCCCTTTCGAGTTCATCGTCTTTGCCGTGGCGCGCACCAACGCGGTCACGCCGGTCATGATGACAGTTGCCAGTTTGTTCGGGTCACGGTTTTGGAACGAGAAATTCATGCCGATGGGTAATTGGCAGGAGTCAACACACATCAGGCGGTAATTCACGGTCAACGGGTAGATGATGGAGTCGAACTTCTTTTGGATGGGCGATTGACCGTCGATGGTCAGCACCTTCCAGCGCGGCTCGACCTGCTCGAAGGGGATGATCGCCCACGAAGGCATCTGGTTCCACGCCATTTCCAAAATTTGGTCTGCCGCCACAATTTGTACAACCCCTTCGGGCGGTGTCCCCCAAAGTTTGACAAAGGTCTCATAGGTGATTTCATCCATCAACAGCGGAGACCCGACAAAGGGGCCGAAGTCCTGACCGCTCCAGGCGGCGAGCAATTCCTGCGAAGCGACATCATCAACCACAGTCGGGAAGGGCGCAACGAGGGCGTAAGTCCAGGTGGAAACGTGCATGGCGCCGTCAGAGGTCTGCGCCACATCGATGTAGAGATTGGCGGCGGCTGGGTCGGCGGCAAGGATCTGGAATCCCCAACTGCGGAATTTGTCACGCAAAATTTGCGGGATGGCGGGACTGGCATAAACCTGAGCCGCGTTCAAGACCACCGGTGTCGGCACGGCGGTGGGAGGCATCGGCGTAATCGTCGGAGCCAGCGTAGGAATCTGAATCGTGGCAGTGGCTGTTGCTGCAAAGGGAACAAACGGCGACGACACAGAGGTGGGCGGAGGCGGAGGCGCTCCCCACAACGAAGGCTGACATCCCACCAGCGAAAGAATACTGACAAGAAGAACACCCAAACGCGTGGCTTTATGCCTGCGCTTTTTTAATTTATTGACGTAGAGAAAGGACATTGTAGGCGCAAAGAGGTCGGTGAAATATTTTTGGAGTCGTTCAAAAATAATAATGCGGGGCTTCTTCATGCCTCGCATTATATGAAGCAGTCATCGAACGTTACACAATAACTTCAATACAGAATCCCCGGCAATGAAGCTGCAACGAATGAAGCCTTTTTATGGAGTCTGCAAGTAGAACTTGCAGACTCCATATTATTTGACTTCAATCCGATTGAGCGAAAATTGCTTCAACGCGTCTTCATCGATGGTCATGCCAAGACCGGGTCCGCGCGGCACATCGATGGTGGAGTCGGGGTTCAGCACAAAGCGTTCGTTGGTAATGTCCTGGGCATAGTAACGGTCTGAAGCGGAGATGTCGCCGGGCAGGGTGAAGTTCGGCAGTGAAGCCAGAGCCACATTCGAGGCGCGTCCGATGCCAGTTTCCAACATGCCGCCACACCAAACCGGCATGGACACATCTCGGCAAATGTCATGCGTCATCACCGCCTGGCTTAATCCGCCCAGCCTGCCCGCCTTGATGTTAATGATGCGGCAGGCATTCATCTCGATTGCGTAACGTGCGTGGCGCGGCGAGACAATACTTTCATCGAGACAGATCGGCGTGACAAATTGCTCCTGCATTTTATGATGATCCCAGATGTCATCTTCGAATAGGGGCTGTTCGATCAGCAAAAGGTTCAAGGCGTCGAGCGGTTTGAGGACTTGAAAATCATCCAACGAATAGGCAGAGTTCGCATCCACTTGGAGGCGGATGTTTGGAAACTCTTTGCGTACTGCGGACGCATCTTCGACGTCGCGACCGGGCTTGATCTTGATTTTGATTCTGGCGTAGCCCTGGCTGACATAGCCCGCCACCGTCTCGACCAAACTTCGGGCGGATGACTGAATCCCAACCGAGACACCCACCTCGACTTTATCGCGCACGCCGCCGAGGAGTTCGCGCAGAGACTTGTTCTCGCGCTTGCCGAGCAAATCCCAGAGCGCCATTTCGACGCCAGCTTTGGCGAGGTTATGCCCGCGAATCCCGGCGACGATGTTCTGGAAATCGGCGGCGTCTTTCACATCCCTGCCGAGGATCAGCGGCGAAACAAAATCACGGAGGATATGGATGGCGGTTCCAGCCGTCTCATAATTGTAGCCGGGGTCACGGGTGGCGACGCATTCGCCGTAGCCCGTCAGCCCTTGGGATTTGATTTCGATCAAAACACATTCGCGGTCTGTCTCACGCCCGAAGGAGGTCTCAAACGGGGAGACGAGAGGCATACTGAGGTGATGCAGGGTAATGGAGTCGATTTTCATTTTATGCTTTCGGGGCGGGTCATCCTTCGACTGCGCCAGGCTCAATCTTCGCGCTGAGCGCAGTCGAATCGCGGCGGGGAAATGTCCTTTGACTTCGCTCAGGACGAAGGCTCGATTTTCACTTCCGCCTGCTGGTCGGCAGCCTTCAAGCCGCGTAGGGCGTCATCCAGGCTTGCAGATTCGAGTCTCATGCCCGGGGCGGGTGTCCCACAGTAGGGGCAGATGTTCCACGAGAGTTCCATAAACTTGCCACAGTTGTGACAGGCTTTCTTTAATTTGGTATGACAATTCGGGCAGACCTGCCAGTCTTCCTTCACGCGCCGTTCACAGCCGGGGCAAAGCGGAAGGTCTTCAAGCGCCTGGAGCAGGGCTTCCTCTTCGAGGGTGTGCTGGTATTCCTCTTCGAGGGTGCGCGGCGGGCGCAAGATAAGATAGACCAAAACTCCGGGCAGATTCAAAACCGCCACAAGCAGGGCGGCGAGAGTCTGCACCAATGGGTCGCGGGCGCGGGAGCGGATATCGCGGTAGGTCCAGACCACCAGGCTGATCCACAAAGCGGCAAGGAATGCGCCGCCAAACGCGGTCAGGACGATGGTCAAACTGCTGAGAAAAACAGGGTCAAAGGTCATGGGGGGAACTCCTGCGGCGTATTTTAATCCATTTATGACACGGATGGAACGAATTAGGCGGCGAACAACGGGCTTTGCTTCGTTTTTTTTCATGGAATAGTACATGCCTCAGTCAAGCTAAAACCGTAAAAATACGGATAGCCAAACTGGAAACAATCTATTAATATCGTATTGTATCTGATGTGGTATGCCGCAATTTTCATCAAGGAAATCATATATGAAAGCAAAAACCAAAGCGCAATTGGTTGCCGAACTGGATGCCGCCGTCGCCAGCGAAAGCGGGGAACTTTTCTCACATGTCTTCGCTGCCAGCCCTTCGCAAATGGCGTTGACGGATATTACAAACGGGAAGTATGTGGAAGTCAACGAAGCCTTTCTGCGGATTTTGGGTTTTGCGCGTGAAGAAGTCATTGGCAAAACCGCATTGGAATTGAATTTATTTGTAAATCCCGCCCAACGGGCGGAACTGCTCCAACGCATGGG
>CAILWD010000693.1 GCA_903837815.1 uncultured Chloroflexota bacterium
CGCCAACTGCCGTGCCTACCATGGAGCCGATAGAAATACCCCAATGTAGTGATGGAATTGATAATGATGGCGACGGAAGCATCGATATGCGAGATCGACAATGTACAAATTTGGATGATAATTCTGAGAATTAATCCCAATTGCGCGGCGGCGCAAAAGATGTAACCAGCGTTCTCGATGGCATCTCAACCTGTAAATCAAGTTGAGATGCTTTTTATTTGATCTTCCGTTTCATTTCTTTGATTTCATCTTCACTCATCGCAGGGACATCCTCCCGTCGTTCAATGTTCAATGCTTTTCTTTGAGCCTCGCGCCACATTTCCAACCTTGCAGTTACCTGTGACTCGTACCCCTCTTGTGACGGCGCATAAAAATACGTGCCGAGTAATCTTTTCGGCAGATATTGCTGCGGGACAAAATGACCTTCGCTGTCGTGCGGATAAACGTAATCCTTGCCCTGTCCCGTTGCGGCGGCGTCGCGGTTGCCGTCTGCCAGGTGGCGCGGCACCGAGACCTGTCCCTCCTCTTCGATTTTTTTCATTGCCTTGAAGTATGCCGCCGTGCTGTTGGATTTCGGCGCAGTCGCAAGATAAAGCGTGGCTTCGGCAATAGGGAAAATCCCTTCGGGCAAGCCGATGAACTCGAAGGCTTGTGCCGCCGAGTTGGCGACCACCAGCCCCATTGGATCAGCCAGCCCGATGTCTTCGCCTGCCAGAATAATCAGACGCCGTAAAATGAACTTGGGGTCTTCGCCCGCGTAAATCATTTTTGCCAGCCAGTACAGCGCCGCGTCGGGGTCGGAGCCGCGCACCGATTTGATGAAGGCGGAAATCGTGTCGTAGTGGGCGTCGCCGTCTTTGTCATAGAGAACCGCGCGGCGTTGGATTGATTCTTGTGCGACATCCAGCGTAACGTGAATCACACCGTCCGCATCGGGAGACGTTGACTCCACAGCGAGTTCGATGGCGTTGAGCGCGTTGCGCGCGTCGCCCGAAGCGACCTCGATGAGGTGGGTGCGGGCGTCGGGGTCGAGCAAAATCTTCCTGCCGCCGTAGCCGCGCTGTGGGTCAGACAAAGCCCGGTCGAGCAGAATCCCCGTTTCGGCTTGGTTCAGGTTGCGGAGTTGAAAGACGCGCGAGCGGGAAATCAAAGCCTTGATGACTTCAAAGTACGGATTCTCCGTCGTCGCGCCGATCAGGGTGAAAGTCCCGTTTTCGACGTGGGGCAGAAGCGCATCCTGTTGGGCTTTGTTCCAGCGGTGGACTTCATCCACAAAGAGGATGGTTTTTGTTTGATGCAGGCGGCGGCGTTCCAGCGCCTCGTCGATGACCACGCGCAAATCGGCTTTGCCCGCAAGGATGGCGGAGAGGGTGGCGAAGTGACTCTTCGTGCTGTTGGCGATGACCTGCGCCAGCGTGGTCTTGCCCGTGCCGGGCGGTCCCCACAAAATGATGGACGAGAACAGGCGGTCGGCTTCGATGGCGCGGCGCAGGAGTTTGCCCTCGCCGACGATATGCTCCTGCCCGATGTATTCCTCCAGTGTGCGCGGGCGCATTCGCGCGGCAAGCGGCGCTTCGCTTTTCAAGCGTTCCTGCATGGCGTGGTCAAACAGGTCGTTGGACATGGGGGAATTATAATGTAGGGCAAATACTTCTATAAAAGGAAAACCCTATGGATGCCAATCTTCTTTCCAATGCGGTGGATACCGCCCGCGACGACCTGACCGCCTTTCTGCAAAAGATGGTGCAAGCCGCCAGCCTGCCCAACGACGAACACAAAGTTCAAATGCTGATTGCGGAAAAGTTGAAATCGCTAGGACTTGAAGTTGACATCGTTCCCTCGAATTTTGATGACCTGCGGAATCACCCTGCCTTCGGCGACGACGGATTCTCGCCGACGGAGCGCATCAACGTGGTGGGGCGCTGGCGCGGAACGAATGCAGGCGACGGTCATTCCCTGATTCTCA
>CAILWD010000694.1 GCA_903837815.1 uncultured Chloroflexota bacterium
GTAGACCGTGCCGAAAAGAGATTTGAATGACTTTCAAATTTGAGAATTTGGACGTGTGGAAGTTGTCGCTTGAATATTCCGATTTAATTTACGACGTGGCAGAACGATTGCCCGAAAGAGAACGCTTCAATCTCCAGTCGCAAATCATCCGCGCGGCGACCTCCATTTCGTTGAATATCGCGGAAGGTTCGACAGGTCAAAGCGACCCAGAACAAAACCGTTTCCTCGGTATGGCGCTTCGCTCGCTTATCGAAACAGTCGCCTGCCAAAGATTAATTTCCCGTCGAAAGTATGTGACAGACAAAGCCTTCATGGAATCATTGGATTCAAAAGCGCAGGAACTTGCCAAACGAATTCACGCTTTTCGCAAAACGCTCGCCAACTCAAATAAAACCATCCGCGAAGAACAAGCCTCCTATGACCTCACAGAAAACTAGCAACTCAACTCACAGTCCATCGTCCACCGTCCACAGTCGGATTGTTGCCCTTGCAGGCGGAGTCGGTGGCGCAAAACTGGCGCACGGACTCGCCCAAATTCTCCCACCCGAAGACCTGACCGTCATCGTCAACACTGGCGACGATTTCGAACACCTCGGTCTAAATATCTGTCCCGATCTGGATACCGTCTGCTACACGTTGGCGGGACTGGCAAACCCCGAAACAGGCTGGGGACGTCAGAACGAAACCTGGAACGTCATCGCCAACATCGAGAGACTCGGCGGCGTGAGTTGGTTCCGTCTCGGCGATCAGGACTTCGCCACACACATCGAGCGCACGCGCAGGTTGAAAGAAGGCGAGCCGCTTTCGCAAGTGACCAAAGAGTTTTGCGCAGCGTGGGGAATCAAGCAGACGGTTTTGCCAATGAGCGATTCGCCCGTCCGAACCATTGTGGACACCGACGAGGGCGAACTGGCATTTCAGGAATACTTTGTTCACAGGCATTGCGGGCCGAGAGTCAAAGGCTTTCGGTTCGATGGAATCGAGGGAGCGCAACCCGTTGTCGGGGCGGCGGAAGCGATTGAGGCGGCAGACGCGGTCGTCATCTGCCCGTCGAATCCATGGGTCAGTGTCGACCCGATTCTACGAGTCCTCGCCCTCACCCCAACCCCTCTCCCAGAGAGAGAGGGGCAAAAAATCAACAAACCCGTCGTTGCGGTGTCCCCCATCATCGGCGGGAAGACTGTAAAGGGACCCGCCGCCAAGATGTACGCCGAGTTGGGAATCGAGCCTTCGGCGCTGGCGGTGGCGGAACATTACCATGATTTGCTGGCTGGATTCGTGTTGGACAATCAGGACAAACAGTTGTCAGACAACTTGAAAACGGGTAAAATATTGGTGACTGACACACTGATGAATTCGACTGCCGACCGCGCCCGACTGGCAAAAGACCTGCTCCAATTCGTTGGGAGTTTATTATGACACTTTGGGCAATTGTCCCAGTGAAACCTCTGCGGCGGGGAAAATCGCGCCTCGCTGGCACATTAACAGAAGACGAACGAACCGCGCTCAACCAGAGCCTGCTGGAGCGAACCATCAAGGTGCTTTCGGCGTTGAAGGAACTCGACCAGATTTTGGTGGTGAGCCGCGACCCGCACGCCCTTACCATCGCCCGCAATCAGGGCGCAAAGACGGTGCAGGAAGATGGTCAGCCGCATTTGAACACGGCGTTGAAGCGGGCTACCGTGATGGCGCAAGTCCATTCGACTCGCGGAGTGCTGGTCATGCCCGCCGACCTGCCGTTGATGACTCCCGACGACGTGCGGGCATTGATCGACCGCGCCGTCAAACCGCCTGTGGTGGTGATTGCTCCCGACCGACACGGCAAGGGAACCAACGCCTTGCTGATGGTTCCGCCGGGGCAAATCGAATACGACTTCGGCGAAGGTTCTTTCGAGCGGCACTGCGAACGGGCGAAGAAATCTGGCGCAAGGCTGGAGATTGTCGAGTTGCACTCTCTGGGTCTGGATTTGGATTTGCCCGAAGATTTGGAAATGATAAAGAAGTTTGAAGCGGAAAAAAGTTAATGCCTAACCACTGAGGCACAAAGACACGGAGAAAATAAAAAAACTCCGCGCCTCCGTGTCTCCGTGGTTAGCCAACGTAAAGCGTTAGCCGAAAGGGAGCTGCGTTTCCAGAGCCTGAGCCCTTTGCGGTAGATTTTTACTCACAAGGAGAAAGAACGATGACTGAACGAATGGCTCTATATTTGCAAGACTCGCACGACCTCCGCGACGGGATGGATTACGCAAAGTATGCGGAAGCAAAAGGCTTTGAAGCCGTGTGGCAGGCGGAAAGCCGCCTGGTGCGCGACGCGATTGTCCCGATGGCTGCCTACGCCGCCGTGACGGATAATCTCAAAGTCGGCTCTGGCGTCATCAACAACTGGACGCGCAACATTGGCCTGCTTGCCGCGACCTTCCTCACCCTCGATGACCTCGCTCCCAACCGCGTCATCTGCGGTATCGGCGCCTGGTGGGACCCGCTGGCGAAGAACGTGGGGATCGAACGCCGCAAGCCCCTGCTCGCCATGCGCGAGACGGTCGAAGTGATGCGCCGCCTGTTGAACATGGAGCGCGTCACCTTCCACGGCGAATTTCATCATGTGGATGGAATCGAATTGGATGTGGTTCACGGACGCCGCGAACCGCGCAACGTGCCGATTATGATTGGCGCAACAGGCGACCTGATGATGGAAATGACGGGCGAAATCGCCGACGGCTGCGTGATGAATTACTGCGTCGCCCCCGAATACAATGACCGCGCCCTCGAACTGCTCGAAAAAGGCGCCAAGAAGGCTGGACGCAAAATCGAAGACATCGACCGCCCGCAGTTGATTGTCTGCTCGGTGGATGAAGACCACGACAAGGCGATTGATTACAGCAAGATGCTCCTCTGCCAGTACATGGCGCAGCAACCGCACATCGCCAAAGCCTCCGGCGTCTCGGATGACGTGGTTCACGAAATCCAGTCCATCCTCGGCTGGCCCGCTACGAAGGAACAAATCAACAAAGCCAAGCACCTCGTCCCCGACGCGCTTGTCCACAAGATTACGGCCTCTGGCACACCGTCCGAAGCCCGCGCCAAAGTTGCCGAATACACCAAGCGCGGATGCACCTGCCCGATTTTGTACCCAGTCGGCGGGAATTTCAAACTGCTGATTGATACCTTCGCGCAGAAATAACCAATTTGTAAAACAGGTCTTATAAAGATAAATTCTTATAAGACCTGTTTTATCATAGGTAATAAGTAAGGAGGCGATTTATGAAGCATCTATCCTGGCTATTACTATTTGTATTTATATTTACATCCTGCTTGCCTGAGACTATGCAAACGCCCAATTTATCCGAGGCAACTACAGTTATAACGACAGCAACTCCAACGCTAAATCCATCTCCAACACCTTCACCGACACCAGGATTTCCTGTCCGCGATGGGGGGATTTTATCCCCAAGTACTACAATAATTTCAAAAGATAATCTTTCTCAATTGACTCAACTGGCATTATGGGGAAAAGGTATCGCCAAAAATATTGTTTGGGCTGATAATGGCGAATCCATTACGATTGAAACAACGACTGGTAGTTACAGTTATGATCTAAATTCTTTTCAACTAATCGCAGAAAAAAGTGACGGGTTTGTTGAAACCAAGAAGAAAATATCTTTAAGTGTAGACGGTTACAATTTCAACAATCCTTATGGAGGATTTAATGTTAAGGTCTACGACAATAAAAAATCACAATCCGTAGGTTCGTTTCCAGTTGACGACGGTACTGGATGGCCTAACCTCATATACTTACCTGAAAGTGACATAATTGTCGTTGAAAGGAATTCTCTTGGCATTCAATTGCGGAATGGCACAAGTTATGAAATTTTCGATACGATCAAACGTGAGCCTTATGCCGATAACTTCTCCACGATTATGGTGTCAAAAGATCGAAAGGCTGAAGCGATCGGCGAACTAAATGGAACAATCCGTCTCAGAACAGGGAATGGTTTTAGCGACAGCTTCAATTTGGAAGCCGAAGGTCCCGTTCGGATTCTTTCTTTCTCCCCGGATGGAACAAAACTCGCTTCTGAAAGTGGTGGGGATGTGTTGATATGGGATGTTCCCACTGGGCAGAAGGTCGGTGCTATTCCCGAGGCTTTTATGAGCGGAGACTTCTTTAATAATGAGCAAATCTGGAGGGATACTGGGTACGTTTCGATATCAGATGATAAACTGGCGATTGCTGATCACAACACCATAAACATATTCAGCCTGCATAACGGGAAAAAGGAAAACAGGTATGCCTATCCAACAATTTATGAAGGCGCTTACATAAACGCAGATGGGACAAAGAAGCCTGAAACATTTTACCTTCCCGTCTATAATGTGTTCTTTTCTTTCGATGAGAAGTATTTAATATCGACCCTTCGAACAAGTTCTGCACCTAGGAGTGGCAGCTTCAAACTTGACCTTGTTTTTGCACGCGATCTTTCCAATGGACAAATTGTTCAAAGCATGGATCAGGATACTTTTTTACTGACTGCCTCGACTTATTCGGCGGCAGACCATCTATTAATGATCGGGGACGCATACAGAAGTTCCATTAGGGTTTGGGACGTAGGCGACGGCAGCAATCCATTCAACATCATTGCATGGAAATCTCGCCAAAAATTCAGTTCACAAATGGATATTACACGAAACCTGGCTATCTCCCCGGACGGAAAACTTGTTCTTTCTTGGTCTGTTATTGAGGGAATAGCGAACTTATGGGAAATCAAATCACAACGGAAAATCATGACGATAAAAATTCCTTCATGTGATTATTCAAAATGTAACCCAGGAATCGCTTTTGCCGCAATTTCCCCTGACAACACAAAGCTGATCATCAAATTATCACCTTATGATTCTCAAACCGCTGCTGTATATTCCATACCTGATGGAAAAGAGTTATACGACTTGAGATCACATTACGCAGCTTTCTCTCCAGATGGTTCTATGATAGTTGTATACGGAGACAATAATAAACTCAGATTTTACGATGCTGATACAGGTTCTATGTTGAGTTGGATGAGTAATCAGCCACAAAATGGCATTCAAATACCAGCTTTTTCCAAAGATGGAAAAACTTTAATCACAATTTCGACAAATGGAACAATTGGAATATGGGGAATTCCATAAGGGTTATCGATTGAAATATCACTTAAAAGCAATTTATAAAAAGGAAGTTCCCCGAGTTTTTACAAAAACATCATGGAAAGTTTTTTAGAAAAGAGAAACAACATGGATAAAATTAGTCCGTTCGAGGTCATCGCTTCGCGCTTCCAAATCTCGAAGGAGAGTGCAAAGTATTTTCTAGGGCGGGTGCAGAAAAGTTTCAAGGTGGAGAAACCGCCGCACCAGTTGATTCTCGATTTCATGGCTGGGCAGGAATATGACACCCTGCCCAAGCCGTACCAAATTGCAAAGATGATGAACGAAGGCGGGGTCTGGGTTTATCCGCTCAACTCGGAGCCGCCCGAACCTGCAGATGAAGAAGACGGCTATTTTTCCAATCCGAGGCGTTAGACCAGCGCAACCGCCTCGATTTCGACCAAACCATTCTTGGGTAAACCAGCCACGGCAACGGTAGTGCGGGCAGGCGGGTTTTCACCAAAGTAGCTGGCATAAATGGCATTCATCTTCGCAAAATCGTTCATGTCCCGCAGAAACACTGTGGTCTTGACCACTTTCTCGAACGAGGATCCAGCCGCTTCCAGCACATTCCGCAAATTCTTCAGCACCTGGTGGGTCTGTTCTTCCAGTCCCCCGGGAACGAGGTCTCCGGTGGCGGGGTCAAGACCGGTTTGACCGGCGGCAAAAATCAGAGAATCTGCGCGGATTGCCTGCGAGTAGGGGCCAATGGCTTTAGGGGCTTTGTCGGTGTGAACAATCTCTCTTTTCATATTTACCTCTTGTGGAATGGATATGTCGTTCTGCATTCATTCTACCGCCAGACAAAAAGACTTCGGACATTTGGCTTTCCGAAGTCTTTTTGTTTTTGGAAATACATTGCTGCAGGTTTTACTTTGCCAGTTTCCATGCGGCAGGAAGCGCCAGCGCGGCGGCAAACAATTTGATGATGTCGCCAATCACAAAGGGGACGAGTCCCGCGGCAACGGCTTTGCTGAAACTGCCGAGGAGAACCGCCAACCACGTCACGCCACAGGCATAGATGATGATTGTCCCAGCCAGAAACGGCAGAATGGAAGTGCGAAGGTTTCGCTCCAGTCCACGTTCGGCAAGCAAGCCGATGACATAAGCCGCCGCGATGAAGCCAATCAAATAACCGAGAGTCGCGCCGCCGAGGTAAGCCACTCCAGCCGCGCCGCCTGCAAAGACAGGAAGCCCGAAAGCGCCCAGAGCAATATAGAAAGCCATCGAAGCCGCGCCGCGTTTCGATCCAAGAACGGCGGCAACGAGCAACACGGCAAAGGTCTGCCCGGTCAAGGGGACAGGAGTGAACGGCAGCGGAATCTTCACCTGCGCGAGGATGGCGACAAAGAACGCTCCAGCCGTGACCAGGATCAGGTCACGCAGCCAGCCCGCCATGCGGGGAAAAGTTCGGAGGTAAAGAGTAGGGGCCAGGGTTGTCATGTTAAGTTCCTTTTTGTAATTGGTGATTGGTAATTGGTAACACTGCATTAATCGAAAAGATACTAAAAAAGAGTCGAAGGCAGAAGACCTCCGACTCCAATTTCACAAACTGTCAACCAATGACCAGTTGGCGACTGGTCACTGGTTACTGATTGCTGGTTTACTTCTTCTTGCCAAACTTCTTGGTCAAAATATCCTGCAAAGTCGGCTGACCAATCTCCTGCAATTCGTAGCGCACGCGCTGGTACGGTTTGCGAATCTTGAGCACGCGGGTCAGGTCGATGGGCGTGCCGATGATGACCATGTCCACGTCCGACTTGTTGATGGTTGTTTCGAGGTCTTTGGTCTGCGCGTCGCCGTAGCCCATGGCGGGGAGGATGGGTCCCGTCTTGGGATATTTCTTGTACGTGGCGGCAATCGACTTGACCGCGAACGGGCGCGGGTCCACGATTTCTTTCGCGCCGAAGCGGCGGGCGGCGATGTAGCCAGCGCCGTAAGCCATCTCGCCGTGTGTGAGCGTGGGACCGTCTTCCACAACCAGAACGCGCTTGCCCTGAATCGCGGCGGGGTCATCCACAAAGAGCGGGGACGCAGCTTCGATCTGGATCGCCTTCGGGTTCAACTTGCGAAGCGACTCGCGCAGTTTAATCACGTTGTCAGCGTCGGCGGTGTCAACTTTGTTGATGACAAACACATCCGCCATGCGGACGTTGGTCTCGCCGGGGTGATAAGTCGACTCGTGACCGGGGCGATGCGGGTCAGCCACCACAATCTGCAGGTCGGGAGCGTAGAACGAGAAGTCGTTGTTGCCGCCGTCCCACAAAATAATGTCCACTTCCTTCTCAGCCGCGCGGACGATTTTCTCATAGTCCACGCCTGCGTACACGATCACGCCGTTGTCGATATGCGGTTCGTATTCCTCGCGCTCTTCGATGGTGCATTGATGCTTGACCAAATCCTTATAATCGGCAAAGCGTTGCACTTCCTGTTTGACCAGATTGCCGTAGGGCATCGGGTGGCGGATGGCTGCGACTTTGTAGCCAAGATCGCGCAAAATGAGCGACACGCGGCGGGTGGTCTGGCTCTTGCCTGATCCCGTCCGAACGGCGCAGACCGACACGACGGGCTTGGTGGATTTGACCTGCGTATATTTCGTTCCCATCATGCGGAAGTCCGCGCCAGCCGACATGACCAGGGAAGCCTTGTGCATGATGTATTCATGCGGCACATCGCTGTAGGCGAACACAACCTGCTCGACGCCGTGTTTCTTGATGAGCGTCAGCAGTTCCTCTTCGGCGCGGATCGGAATACCCTTCGGGTACAGGTCACCCGCAAGTTCCTTTGGATATACGCGGCCTTCGATGTCGGGGATTTGGGTTGCGGTAAACGCCACGACTTCATAATCTTTGTTCCCACGAAAGAATGTGTTGAAGTTGTGGAAGTCCCGTCCTGCCGCCCCCATGATGATGGTTTTGATAGGCATGTTACGCTCCTATTTTTAGCCGCGCTGAGGACAGTGTCCGACACAACTCCGCTTTGGATTTGAGCCATGTCGTTTTTACCCAGCGCAACCAACCACATTATAAATAAAATAGGCTAAACGTGTAAATAACGTTTAGCCTATTTTTTACATGACCTCTGGCGTTTGAATACTCAACAATTTCAACGCGTTTTGAATGGTTTGCTTTGCCGCTATCACCAGCCGCAGACGTGCGTTCCTCGTCTTTTCATTTTCTGTCTGTTGCACGTTCACCGCGTGATAGAACGAATGGAAGGTGTTCGCCAAGTCGTAGGCGTATGCCGCCATCACCAGCGGGCGGTATTCGTCAGCCGCCTGTTGAACAGCTTGCGGGAAGCGGGATATCAACTCCACCAGTTCGGTTTCGTGCTTGGTTAGTTCATAGTCAAAGGAGGCTTCGCTGCCAGCCTTGACCTTCTTCAATATCGAATTCGCCCGCACAAACGCATTTTGGATGTAGGGTCCTGTCCTGCCGTCGAAGGAAAGCGCTTCGTTGATATCGAAGACGATGTCCTTGTTGTTGTCCACCGAAAGCATGGAGTAGATCAGCGCGCCCATGCCGATTTGATAGGCAACCTTTTCGCGCTCGCTTTCAGAGACGTCGCCGCTCTTTTCGGATTCGAATGCCAGCACGCGCTTGACTGCTTCGTCCGCTACATCCTTGAACAGCACCACCCGTCCGCGGCGGGCTGACATGGCTCCTTCGGGCAGGCTGACAAATCCATAGCCGAGGTGGTAACACTTCTCCGATTGCGGGAAGCCCCACAGTTTGAGGATTGCAAACGCCTGCTGCAAATGCAGGGACTGACGCGAGTCCACGACATAAATCGAGCGGTCAACGTGATACTGCTCGAACTTGACCTTTGCCAGCGCCAAATCTTTGGTGAGATACAAGGTCGTGCCATCGTTCCGCAGAATGATGTTCGTGCGATACTTTTCCTTGGTCAAGCCAAGTTTCTCGTCGATTTTCACGATCACCGCCCCACCCTGCGGACGCTCATCATCGGCAATGTTCTTCGCGATGAGTTCGTCAACAATGGCTTTGGAAGGTTCGTCCACATCGCTTTCGTAGAACCAGACATCCATCTTCACATCGAGCATGTGCAGGACTTCGCGCAACTCTTCCAGACTCCACTCGCGGGTTTCGCGCCACAACTCGCGGACATAAGGGTCGCCCGCATCCCACTTGCGATACATCTCGCGCCGTTCGGCATCGTAGGCTTCGCGCTGCGCAGTCTGTTCGGGAGTCTCGTTTTCCTTTTTCTCCAGCAGGTTCGTGGCTTCAACGTACAACTTCAAGAGCCACTGTCCGCGTTCATGGACGCCCGCAGGTTCCTGCCCTTTGTAGAGCTTGTCGTAAATCCACATCACGGTGATAACGCCGAGTCCCAGGTCGCCGGGGTACGAAGCGCGGATGGTCTTGTATCCCGCGAATTCCACGAGCCGCGCCAGAACCTCGCCTAAAATCGTATTGCGCGCATGTCCGATGTGGAAGGAGTGATGTGTGTTCGGCTGGGCATATTCGACCATCACCGTTTCAGACTTTGCCCCGCCGCGGCCAAACTCCACGCCTCTGCTCAAGACCTCGTCCACAACACGGGAGGCATAATCCGATGTCTTGAAATATACGTTGAGATAACCCTTGACCGCCTCGACATGGCTGATGCCTTCCACGCTTCCGATCTGCGCCTTGACCTGTTCCGACATCTCCTGCGCCCGCTGCGGGACAGGCTTTCCCGTCCCCTTGCCTGCGCGCGCCTCATTTGCAGCGGTCTGAAAAAAGGAAGTGGCAAAGCCCCACTCGCCCGAAAAGGGGATGGGCTGCCATTTGAGTTCCGCCAGCGCAATATCGTTCGCGGCGCAGAAGTCCTTGATCTTCGTTTCGATGAGTTGTTGTTCTTTTATAAACATGGTCTGATTATAGTCGAGGCGGCGGGATTGGTAATAAAAAAACGGGAGCGCCGCTTGGATGGCGTTCCCGTTGTATGGTCGAACTCCGCTTACTTGGCGGCTTTCTTCTTTTTATTATCAGCGTCTTCAGCCACGGGCGGGGCGGCAAGAAATGCGGCAAGGCGCTTCATCAAGCGACCCTTGCGACGGGAGGCGTTGTTCTTGTGGATCACGCCTTTTTCAGCGGCTTTATCGAGCGCGCTAATCGCGTTCAAGACAGTTTCTTTTGTCTCGGGTTCGTTCTCGCTCATGGCATTGCGGGCGGCAGTCACCGCAGTGCGGGCAGCGCCGCGGAAGACGCGATTATGCAGGCGTTTTTTATCGTTCTGACGATTGCGTTTGATTTGGGATTTAATGTTAGCCAAGGTTCTTCTCCAAAATAACTTTCTTTTTAACAGCGCCGTATTTTACATGGGGGCGCGGTATTTGTCCAGTGCAAAGACGGTCAAAATTTCACGCTACGGGGTGGCAACAGTAGGCTGGAAGTTGACCGGCGTCCATGTGGGAGTCCCGATGTTGGGGTCGGGTGTGCTGGTCGGCGGGCGGGTCGCAGTTGGCGTAACCATGTTGACCGGGATGATCAGCAGGTCACCGACCTTGATGGAATTAGGATCGGTAAGCTGATTCTCTGTAATGATGTCGTCGATCGTGCTGTTATACAGCGCCGCAATCGCGCCCAGCGAATCTCCAGCCTTGACCGTGTATTCGAGTTTGGTGCCTTTTGCCAGTCCGGAGGGGATTGGCGTGGAAGTCGGCAGCGCCATGCCGGGGTTGGGCAGGAGGATAATCTGCCCAGGCAGGATATTCTGCGTCTGCGGATCAATGCCAATCGGGTAGCCAGTGTTCTCATTGATCCCGCCAAAGGGATTAAGGTAGAGAATCAACTGAATGCCGTCGTCGCCCAGGCTGTACTTCTCGGCAATCGTAAACAGAGAATCGCCATCCTCCACTGTATAGTTAAATGGCATCGAGAAGGTGGCTGTCGGCGTGACTGTCGGCGTCTCGGTGGCGGTAGACGTGGCAGTTGGAGTCGAAGTGCTGGTTGGAGTGTAGGTCGTCGTCGGCGTAGACGTTTCAGTTGCAAAGTAATTGCTGATGGGTTTGCTCGGCCCCGCCAGCCAGGCGATCAATAAAATCACACCGCCCAGAACAAGCAAACCTGCGGCAATATAAATAATATTTGGTCCGCCGCGTTTTCTGCGCTTGCGAAAGGCGCTGATACTGCTCGAAGGCGAAGATGAAATAGGGGGTCTGTTCATGTGTTTTTTCCTTTTTACATGGCGTGTTTGCCAAAGCGCTTTCCCATGCAACGCAATGTAAAAATAATTCTACCTGAAAAAAGGAAAATGCGTGTGGAACGCAGCCACAAAGGCATGGTCGCAGCGAAGCCCACTTCATCAAGGGAGTTTGCTACAGCCATATCCAGGCCACGTAGACTCATGCATTCTTGATATTCTGTTGCCGCTTTTTGAATTTTGATGCATGTCTTATAATGGCTCCATGCCAACGCCAATTTTAGCCACGAAGCTTTACATCCCTCCGCCCCGGTCTAAAATTGTCTCCCGTCTCCATCTGATCGAGAGACTGAACGAGGGGCTCAATTCGGGACACAAACTTACCCTCATCTCAGCCTCTGCTGGCTTTGGCAAGACCTCGCTGGTCAGTGAATGGATTGCCGGTTGCGGGCGACCAGCCTCCTGGTTGTCATTAGATGAAGGGGATAACGATCCAGCGCATTTCATCCCCTACCTGATAGCGGCTCTACAGACCATAAAGCCTAAACTTGGCGAAGGGCTTTTAACCGCGCTTCAATCTCATCAGCCGCCCTCGAACGAAGTCATTTTAACAGCCCTGCTCAACGAAATTTCCGCCATTCCAAAAAACTTTCTTCTTGTCCTCGATGATTACCATGCGATTGATTCTCAAGCAGTCGACTCAACCTTGACCTTCCTCGTTGAACACCAGCCGCCGCAGATGCATCTGGTCATCGCCACCCGCGAAGACCCGCCGCTGCCGCTGGCTCGTCTGCGCGTTCGAGGTCAACTCACCGAACTGCGCGCCGCCGATTTACGCTTCATACCCGCCGAAGCCGCTGAATTTCTCAACCAGGTGATGAGATTAAACCTCTCAGCAGAAGACATCGCCGCGCTGGAAACCCGCACCGAAGGCTGGGTCGCCGGCCTGCAATTAGCCGCCCTTTCCATGCAGGGGCGATCAGACGCCGCCAGTTTCATCAAATCCTTTACCGGCAGCCATCGTTTTGTGCTGGACTACCTTTTGGAAGAGGTGCTCGAACGCCAGCCCGGCGAGATTCAACACTTCCTGCTGCGCTCGTCCATCCTGGACCGAATGTGCGCCCCCCTTTGCGACGCGGTTCTATGCGCCCCATCGCTTTCGGCGCAAAAGACCCTTGAACGCCTTGAACATGCCAACCTGTTCATCGTCCCACAAGACAGCGAACGACGCTGGTATCGCTATCACCATCTCTTTGGAGATTTGCTCCGCCAGCGTTTGGGAAAGAATCTCGCGCCGGGGGAAATCTCCGAACTGCATATCCGCGCCAGTGCGTGGCTTGAACAAAATAGACTGATGTATGAAGCCTTCCACCACGCCCTGACGGCTGGGGATTTCGAGAGGGCGGCTCGTCTGGCAGAAGATGCCTGGCTGGAAATGGAACGCGGTTTCCAGACCGCCGCCTGGCTGGGGTGGGTGAAGAAACTGCCCAATGCAGAGGTTTGCTCCCGTCCCAAATTATGTGTCTTCATTGGATGGGCTTATTCGGACGCCGGAGAGATAGAGTCTAGCGAAACCTATTTGCAAAACGCCGAGCGCGCTTCTGCTAATGCATCGGGGCTAAAGTCCCTGGCGGGAAACATCGCCCTGATCCGCGCCTCCAATGCGCAAAACCAGGGCAATCTGGTCGAAACGGTGAAATACGCCGAACTGTCCCTTCATCTCATCCCCGAGGACGATATTTACCTCCGCGCCGCAGCGACCATCACGCTGGAATTTACCCACTGGACAACCGGCAATCTGGAAGCATCTCTGCGAGGCATGTATGCCTGGATAGAGAACATGCAAAAGTTGGGCAACCAGTCGTTTGCAATTGCCAGCGCCTTTGCTGTGGCAGATATGCAGGTGATTCTGGGTCGTCTGGACGACGCCGAAAAATCCCTGAGGCAAGCCATTCAACAAGCCGCCGCGCTGGATGGGGAAGCAGAATCTGTGACCACCCATCATCACTTGGGGTTGGCTATGCTGGCTCATGAACGGGGCGACGATGTGAACGCAGCACAGCACCTGCAAACCGCCGCCGATTTGGGCAAAAACTCCACTCTGGTGGACTGGTCTTACCGTTGGAATTTGGCTCAGGCCCGGCTCCAAGAATCCGCTGGAGAGTGGGATGAGGCGCTCAGATTCTTGGATGAGGCGCAGCGGGGCTACGTCAAAAATCCAATCCCCATGTTACAGCCAGTCGAGGCCCGCAAGGCGCGAATTTATCTGAAACAAGGGCGGCTTGACAAAGCTCAGGCTTGGGCGCAGAAACGCAGCCTCTCGGTCACGGATGAGGCGAATTATCTGGGCGAGTACGAATATCTCACTCTGGCGCGGACGCGTCTGGCGGAGCATTCTTTCGAGGGGGTTGGACGATTATTGGAACGCCTGCTGGCATTGGCAGAATCCCAAAAACGAATGGGGAGCGTAATCGAAATCCTATTGACGCAGGCGTTGCTTTATCGGGCGCAGGGCGATCAGCCCAAAGCGTTTATTACATTGGAACGCGCCCTAATTCTGGCTGAACCCGAAGGCTACCTCCGCATCTTTGTGGGTGAAGGCGAAGCCCTGCGATTTTTGATTTCAGATTTCCAGTTGACGATTGCGACCCACGCTCAACCCTTGTTGGGGTATATTGATCGCATCCTGGTTTTCTTCCCGCAATTGGTAGAAGACAAACCTCAATCCAAAATCGCAAATCGTGAATCCAAAATCGTCGAGCCTTTAAGCGAACGCGAGTTGGAAGTTCTAAAACTCCTCCGCAGCGAATTGAGCGGACCCGAAATTGCCCACCGTTTAATTGTGTCGCTCAACACGTTGCGCACCCACACGAAAAACATTTTCAACAAACTGGGGGTCAACAACAGACGGGCTGCCATCCGCCGCGCGGAAGAACTCGATCTGTTTTAGCAGCCTGAAACCTCTCCAACCCGACTCCAGCATCGCTTGCTGGAGTTTTTGTTTTCCGCCATGAATCACCACCCCAATCACATCATGTGGTGATGACGCCTCACCACGTCCAACGGTATCTTTCAGGCAGATAACCGAGAGAAAATATGATTGACAAACCGCCCCCCGACCCATTCTACGAAATCCGCATCAAGGGCCACCTGGATGCACAGTGGATGACGTGGTTCGACGGCTTGACCGTCACGCTGGAAGAGAAAGGCGACACGCTTCTTTCTGGACCTGTGGCGGATCAAGCCGCACTGCACGGAATCTTGCGCCGCGTGCGCGATCTCGGAATGCCTCTCGTTTCGGTTGTTCCAGTCCAATCCAGTCGTTTTACAAAAGGAGAAAAAATGAATCCAAGCACGACCCCCGCTAAAAAGATCGACATGAAAGCTCTGCTCTCAACATTATGGATCGTTGTCATGATTAATATGGCTTATGCGGATATTCTTTCATTGCATATCCCTGGGGCATTCGATGAAGTGGCGAAAACCTCAGTCAGCGCCGGCATCCCGATCCCTCAATTGATGCTGGGTGGCGCAATCATGATGGAGATTCCAGTTGCAATGATCATCCTTTCCCGCGTATTGAAGTACGGGGTGAATCGCTGGGTCAATATCATTGCGGGCATATTCACCATTGCCTATATATGGGGTGGCGCTGCGTCATATCCCCACTACATATTCATCGCCACGATCGAGACCTTCTGTCTGCTGCTCATAATTTGGAATACCTGGAAATGGCGCAATGTCGAAGCCTAACCCGTTCAAAATACAAGGAGATAAAACATGAAAACTCTACAAAAATTTGGCGGTTTTGCCGCGCTGTACATGGCAATTGCCCACCTGACCGGAATCGTTATCTTTCTCGTCGTCCTGGACTATCTCAGTCTCACCGACCCGGCTCAAAAGGTTGCCTTGAACGTCGAGAAACAGGCGGTCATCTTTTCGACCAACCTGCTGATGTACGTGATCTTTGGCTTTGCGTTGATCGTCCTATCGCTGGCTCTGCACGAACGGATGAAATCTGTCGCGCCTGCGCTCATGCAAGCGGCAACCGCGATTGGCATCATCTGGGCTGGCTCGCTCATTGCCAGCGGCATGGTTGCAAATGCCGGGCTTGCTGCTGTTGTTCCGCTCTACGCCGATGACCCTGACCAAGCTGCATTGATCTTTCAGTCGATTGAAGCAGTGGCAAATGGACTAGGCAACGCCAACGGCGAAATTCTCGGCGGAATGTGGACACTACTGGTCAGTTTGGCTGGGCTGCGGAGCGGCGGGCTTCCCAAGAGACTGGCCGTCCTCGGCTTGTTTGTTGGCGCGGCGGGCATCATCACGATTATTCCTGCGTTGAACACTTTGACCGGCATATTCGGCTTGGGACAAATCATCTGGTTCGTTTGGTTGGGTATTACCTTAATCCGCAACAGCCCAGGTCGGGCAGCTTAATGCCAACCGCCTTTTCGAGTTCGAGTTTCAAGGAAAACCCATGAAAGCAATTGTGTACACAAAATTTGGGCCGCCTGAACTTCTTCACCTGCAAGAGGTGGCAAAAAGGGCAA
>CAILWD010000695.1 GCA_903837815.1 uncultured Chloroflexota bacterium
CGATCTAGATGATCTACTTCGGAAACGAAGTGGGCGGACTGTACGCCATTGATTTTCGCGGGACCCAAAAATGGCGCTTCCAGGCGAAACGCGCCATTACTTCCTCCCCCGTCCATAATGGGCAGGCGGTGTACTTCTCTTCTGTGGATGGAAACCTTTATGCTGTGGACGCAGGGAACGGGTGGCCCATCTGGAAGTTCCGCATGGGCAAGGGGTCTGTTTCATCGGTGGCCATTGCCGACCATCTCATTTTTGTCGGCGCGGCAGACGGTTTTATCTATTGTGTGGATGGCCGCAACGCAAAGGAAGTCTGGCGCTTCCGTACCGAAGATCAGGTAAGCAGTACGCCTGTTGTGTATAAAGATTCTGTCTATTGCGGCTCTGTGGATGGTAATATGTATTGTTTGGAATACCGCACAGGACGTTTACGCTGGAAATTTGAAACCAAAGCCGCGATTATGGGCTCACCGGTGGTCTTCGATGATATTGTATATTTCGGTTCGACAGACCATCAAGTTTATGCCCTGTTCGCCTAAAAGGAGCTTCTGTGGTTGACTTTTTACAAAAACTGTTCGGAAGAAAAGACAAGGAAAAGCCGAAGGACCAAACTGCCCCACAAAAAAAGGTGGTTGACCTGGCAGTTACTGCTCCGCTTTCAGACCAGCAGATCAACTCCATTTTGATGAACCAGTACCTTAAGTGTGAAATGAAACAGTTGATCGCCAGTGCGGGTCAGTCGGTTGGGAAACAGCGTGAACATAATGAAGACAGCCTGCTTGCCCTCACCGCCACCATTTCCGGCGGCGCGGAAGCCATTCCATTTGGTTTGTATATTGTCGCCGATGGGATGGGCGGCCATCAGTTTGGCGAAGTGGCAAGCAATGCCGCCGTGCGTATCATGGGCGGCAACATCACCAGAAAATTCCATTCTTATCTTTTCAATTTGCCCACGCAGGTACTGCAAGAATCCCTGCAAGAGGTGATGGAGGCTTCGGTGATGGAGGCACATCAATACGTTCAGCGTGAAGCGCCGGGTAGCGGCACCACTGTCACAGCCGCGCTGGTACTTGGACAGCAGGTTACCATTGCCCATGTCGGCGACAGCCGCGCTTACTCTGTTTTTCCCGATGGCAGGACTGACCTCATTACCCGTGATCATTCCCTCGTCAAGCGGCTGGAAGAACTTGGACATCTCAGCAAGGATGAAGCTGCGAACTTCCCCCATCGGAATGTCTTAATCCGAGCATTGGGACAGGGCGAAGCCCTGGAAGCCGACATCTTTACCATCCCTTTCCCTCAGTCCGGTTACCTGATGTTGTGCAGTGACGGCTTGTGGGGCGTGGTCAATGACAAGGATATTTTCCGTTTCATTGCCGAGGCCCCCAACCTGCACCGTGCCTGCCAGAGTTTGGTTGAAGCGGCCAACGCGGCTGGCGGACCCGATAATATTAGTGTCGTTTTGGCGCAAATGATAGGATAAACATGTCCCCGTCCACGCCGGATTATTACGCTGTTCTTGGTGTCTTCCGCGATGCCTCTCAGGAAGAGATCAAGCGCGCCTATTTTGATGCGGCGCAGCGGTTGCATCCGGATAAAAATGTGGCCGCCGGAGAGACCGAGTTGTTCCTCGAAATACAACAGGCATACGAGGTACTTTCAAACCCCAAGCGCCGCAACTTGTACGATGCGACCCTGCCTCCGGAGATTGAAGCCAACCCTGTTATAAAATATCAGGCAACGTTCAGCCGTCCGAGCCTTGTCCGTCTGGAGGAGCTTCAACTGCTTTACATGCTGCTTGAGGTGGAGCCGCGCGAAGAGCAGAAAAACCTGCCCTCACCCCCGTTAAACATCTGTCTTGTCCTGGACCGCTCGACCTCGATGCAGGGCGAAAAGATGGACATGGTGAAAGCCACAGCCATTCAGTTGTTGCGCAGCCTGCGCGCCGAAGATGTATTCAGCGTGGTGGCGTTTAGCGACTTTGCTGATGTTGTCATTCCCGCCGCACTCAATACCGATAAACGCAAACAGGAAGGGCGCATCCAGATGATCTATACATCGGGCGCCACCGAAATGTACAACGGCTTGAAGGCGGGATACCAGGAAGTACGCCGCACCGTGGACCCGTCGCGGGTAAACCACATCATCCTGCTGACAGACGGCCATACCTACGGCGACGAGCAGGATTGCCTGCGCCTTGCCGAAGAGGCAGCCGCCCAGAATATCGGAATCAGTGGCATGGGAATTGGAAGCGATTGGAACGATATCTTCCTCGATGCCCTAGCCAGCAAAACAGGCGGCTCCTCCGCATATATCTCGGAACCAAAAGACATTCAACGCCTGCTGGTGGATAAGTTCA
>CAILWD010000696.1 GCA_903837815.1 uncultured Chloroflexota bacterium
CAGCCGTCAGAATTGCTTGAAGATGTGGCGCAACAAATCGCAGAGTTTCCAGAAGTAAGTTATGTAGCCCTGATGACTGGCGATTTTGACCTTGAGGTGGATGTTTGGTGTCGCGATCTTGAACATCTAACTGACTTGCTCACCAATCGCCTTCAAAAAATTAAGGGCATTGCCAGCACAAAAACCGCCCTCGTACTAAGAGTGATAAAAATCGCCAATCCAGACATGGACTTAATAAAACCTTCATAAGCCCGACGAAAATAATGATAGGCGCCATGAAATAACGGCGAAAATTGAAAGTCTAACGGATGGATTCATATTAGGCGCTCAAACACAGAAAGATTGGAGGGATACAACCGGGTTGAGCAAGGGAAGCAAATCAAAATCCCCTTAGCGCAAATGGATAAGCCCGGTTTTTAATTTATACTTCGGGTATGTCCACCTACCCCGACTATCTCCACCAAACATTAGTCCGCGCCCGCGAGCAGGGACAATGGTATGCGGCGCAAGCCGATGCCGCCGCGTTATGCTTCGACATGCTGGCGCTCTTCCCTGACTGCAAAGAAGCCAGCGACCTCGTTTATGAACTTTTCTGCGATGAGTGGAACATTTACGACATGCGCGTCGCGGTTCAAAGACAAGTGGACGAATGGGACGACCGTCCCTCCGAACATCGCCGCCGACTCGCGTTGTCCTTTCGCTTCATGAGCCGTTGGGACGGATGGGAAAAGGAATACGAGGACGGTCACGACGAAGAGCGGGAAGGCACAACCGATGTTTTCGACATCCTCGACGACGGCAGAATGGAATTAATCACCGCATATTGTCTCGGCGATGAAGAATGCACCGATTACGCCTGGACAATCTTTGCCGAAGCGCTGGAAAAAACCCGCAAACCCGATTTGACCTTGTTTTGGATTGGCAAGCAATACGCCGACCTGGGATTCTTTGCCGACGCAGCGGAGGTACTGGGAGAATTATGCTCGCGCTTCAATCATCTCGACACGCGGAGATTGCTGGCGGAGGTCATCTGGTGGCGCGACAACGCCCACCGCATCCCGTGGATTCCGCCCGCAGGCAACGGTTCACGCTATGACCGAATCATCAAAATCATCGACCCCGAAGCGCCGACCACGCGCGAGCAAATCGAAATGTTCCGCAGCGACAATCACGTAGAGCGCATGACCAAATACAAACCGAGCATCGATTCCAACCTTGCAAATCTTTTCTCCTCGACTCTCCGTGACCCACAGGAAAAAACCACCCCGCAGGTTGTAGACTGGTCATTTCTCGACAAGGATGACTGGCAGCCTGGCGAACCCGCTGATTGGGTGAAGAAGCAAATGAAAATGAAAATGATGGGCGGTTTTTTGGGGGAAGACGAGGACACGAAGAACGCCCTCGAAGACCATTGGCACGCCCACCGCTGGACACGCAACATCCCGCCTCCCTCCACACCCAAGCGGTACGACCCAAATGAGCCGCCATTTGTCCCTCCGCCTGAACTTTTCGATGAGGCGGACGATGCCGATTAGGGTGGTTTATAACTGGTTATCGATAATTTCAAGTTGCTGGTCAAATAGAGCTTTGTACAATAATGCAAATTTATTGCATTATTGTACAAGTGGTATTATAATCGAAGCAACAATGACCATTTTCTGATGCATGGAGTTTTCTTATGATCGAAAGAACTTTGGCAATCAAGTTAATTGTGCTATCGAAGAAATTCCAAATCATTACCCTCACAGGACCACGTCAATCTGGTAAGACCACCCTCGTCCGAGCTGCCTTTCCAAACTTGCCTTATGTCTCAATGGAAGAACCAGACATCCGCCAGATAGCGTTGACCGATGCACGTGGATTCCTCGCCAATTATCCGAACGGCGCAATTTTGGATGAAATCCAAAACACTCCGGATTTGTTTTCCTACATCCAAGGGTTGGTGGATGAGAATCGGAACCTTCAGTTCATTTTGACTGGCTCATCAAACTTCCTGCTGATGGAGAAAATCAGTCAAACGCTGGCAGGGCGCACCGCAGTTTTACACTTGCTCCCATTCTCTTTTGCAGAACTGAAGCCAGATGTAGAACAGTATGAAAGCCTGATTTTCAAAGGTCAATATCCGCGTATTTATGATCGTGACCTCGCCCCCACCGATTTTTATCCCGCGTACATCCAAACCTACGTCGAGAAAGATGTGCGCTTGATGAAAAATATCGGAGATATCAATACTTTTATTCAATTCACCCGTCTATGTGCCGGGCGAATCGGGCAACTGCTTAACTATGTCAGTCTGGCAAGTGACGCAGGCATCAGCCCAAACACAGCCAAAGCCTGGCTCTCCATTTTGGAAAGTTCCTATATTTTATATCGGCTGCAACCCTACCATCGCAACTTTAA
This sequence comes from uncultured Chloroflexota bacterium, assembly GCA_903837815.1. Lineage (GTDB taxonomy): Bacteria > Chloroflexota > Anaerolineae > Anaerolineales > Villigracilaceae > Villigracilis. Next base: position 2,401 of record CAILWD010000696.1, read on the forward strand.
CAAGCGGCTGGTCAAATCGCCCAAGTTATATTTTTACGACACGGGTATTGCATGTTCCCTGCTTGGTATCCGCGAAGAAAATCAGGTCAACCTACATTATCTAAAAGGCGGGCTTTTTGAGAATCTGATCATTAATGAGTTTATTAAACGTAGCTTTCATCATGGAGAGAATCGCCTGCCGTATTTTTGGCAGGACAATCATGGTAAAGAGATTGATTGTCTGTTGGTGAATGGCAATAAAATTACACCAGTTGAGATCAAATCCGGCAAAACAATGTCTACTAGCTACTTTGACAACCTCCAATACTGGCGGCTGTTGGCGGCTGTTCCTGAAAATCAAGGTTATGTGGTTTATGGAGGAGAGCAATCCATCCAGAGTAATTCTGGATCACTAATCAGTTGGCGAGAGTTGGAGCACATTCCAGATTTATAAGTTGCCAGAAAAGTTGTATTCGCCCCTATTTTTTATAATCGACTTTTAAAATTTACCTGGTGAAAAATTAATATAATCATAGCCTTCAAGGGCTGAATACATTCGATACCGCAAGGAGCAAGGTTACAACGCCAACCATCATCAACAAGAACTTTGCAGTACGGTTGGCTTCTCTTTGCCAGCATTCATGACAAAAGCCGCAAAAAAACACATCGCGCAAGCAATCTGATGAAACCAGCAGATACAGATGCCCGTCATCAAAATGTTCAGCGCAACATACGTTGGAACAAGACGGGCATCCTTTATTTGCTGGATAACTGCATTCGGACAGTCTGTCATTTCCCAATCAGTGACTTTGCTACCGTCACCGCCTGACCTGCATCAGAAGCGAATCCGTCTGCGCCGATTTGACGGGCATACTCGGCAGTAACCGGCGCGCCGCCGATGATGATTTTCACATGACTGCGAAGTCCAGCCGCTTCGATTGCTTTGATGGTATTTTCCATGCTGGGCATGGTGGTCGTCAGCAGGGCGGAAAGACCGAGGATGTCCGCGCCCTCTTGAAGCGCGACGACGAATTTTTCGGCGGGGACATCTACTCCCAAGTCCACAACCTTGAAGCCGGCGCCTTCCAGCATCATGGCAACCAGGTTCTTGCCGATATCGTGCAGGTCGCCTTTGACCGTGCCGACAACCGCCTTGCCGACCGGCTCAATGCCAGCCTGCGCCAGCAAAGGTTTGAGAATTTCCAACCCCGCCTGCATGGCACGGGCTGAGACCAGCATCTCAGGCACAAAACAATCGCCCTCTTCAAAGAGGCGCCCCACTTCGCCCATTGCGGCAATCAAGCCGTTTTGCAGAATATCCGAAGCGGTCAACCCGGAGGAAAGCGCCGCTTGCACTTTCTCTTTTGTCAATTCCAGGTCGCCTTCCAATACCGCTTGATAAATTTCTTGTGTTTGGCTCATTTTTACCTTTATTCTGAAATGTTGGTTTTCTTTTCGGGGACATACAACTGGCAGAGGACGTTCAATTCGTCGAACATAGTCCATTCTTCGACAATCCTGCCAGATTGAACAGTGAAATGAGAAATGCCCATAATTTTCACCGGCTTGCCGCTCGGCTCGCCGTAGATTCCGTAGCCGGTATGGGTTCCTGCAAATGTCCAGCGCAGGGCGGCGCGATACCCTTTTGCCTCGTCGCCAACGGCGCAAAAGTGGTCGAAGCGCATCTGCCCATCGGGGAAGCAGGACAGCCAATCGATGGCAAATTGGATGACTTCCTCATGCCCAAACAGTTCCCGTCCCGATGCCGAGTGGCAATGGATGGTTGCGCTGTAGGCGCTGACAAACTGTTTGAAAAGCCGTCGATTCCAAGCGTTATGCCAGGCGCGTTTGATGAAATCCTCGATGTCGAAACCTTTCTTTTGACTGGCAGGAAGTTCGGACGGCATCTCATAG
>CAILWD010000697.1 GCA_903837815.1 uncultured Chloroflexota bacterium
CTCGTTTTACTTCCACGCCGTCTTCATAGCGGATGCGCTCGCGGATCATCGCGATGCCTTCCACGCCGGGCTGGACGGTTTCGGATTGACCGAAAGGCACATCGGGCGAATAGGTGACTTCTTCTTCGAAGGGGATCGACTCCAGCGTGACTTCGAACGCTTCGCGGATTCGCACCACGCGGATTTGTCCATCGGCGGGGGGCGCTTCGCTCTCTGGCGGGAGGCTGGTATCCAACCCGACGATTGGGACGCCCGCCTCAGCCAAAACCCCGCCAACCGTCGCCGCCGCCGAACGGATGGTGATGGTTTGATTGCCGACAGAAACTACAAAGTCACGGGCGGGGATTAAGGTCACGGTCAACGATTGGGTGATGGAAGTCTCGGCGGGCGGGTCGAGCAGGTCGCCTAGGTTCAAAGTCACACCCGCTTCATCCATTGCCTGTCCCACAGTCAGTGCGGAAGTTTCGATGGCTTGTTGACCCTGCGGTGTGACGAAGGTCAGACTTACGGCGCGGCGAATTTCTAGGGTGGATGAATCCGCTCGAAGCGGAGTCTCCGCCCCATCCACCAGGATGCGGTCATGCGCTCCCAGTGTGATTCCCGCTTCATCCAAAATCGAATCCAAATCCTGCCCCTTTGATTCGATGATGTGAGACTCTCCGCCGTTAATGACGGTGATGGTCGATGGCTGTTGTTGACATGCGGTGAGCAGAATAAAAAAAACGCATAACAGCCAGCGGGGATGTTTCATGGCAGGAATTATAATTTAATCCTTGCAATCTTCGTCGCCGCAACTGCACTCGATGCCTCTGGCTTTTTCGAATGATTCGCGACCTTCCCTGACTGAGAAATAAATCAAGCCCAACGCGCCGATGCTATCCACAAACCCGAAGCCGGTCAGTTCGTAGATCAGGCTGGACGCCAGCAGAATCACCGACATGTAAATGCAGACGAGGGTGCAGTTCGCGTCTGCGAGGATGGGGAGCGAATTGAGTGCGCGCCCGACTTTGCGCTTTCCCGCAACGAGCAGCCACATCATGCCAATCGAAATGATGGAAATGATCAGCCCCGGCAGAGTGGTTTCGGGTTTGTGTCCGCTGAAAAGGTTGTAAACCGCAGTCGCGCCAAGTCCAGCCGCGAGCAGGTAGAAGGCTGTGCCGGTCACACGCAGGGCGGTGACTTCGAACTGCGTGCGGGGCGCGTCAGGGTTTTGGCGGATGCGCAGCACCATGGCGAGAATCCCGATTCCGGACATGACCTCGATGAACGAATCGACACCGAAGCCGAAGAGGGTCAGCGCCTCGTCGCTGATGCCGAAGAAGATGGAAACCAGCCCCTCGGCAATGTTGTACAGAATGGTGAAGATGGCCAGCCAGAGCGCGTACTGCCAGTAAATGACTGGGGTGTTCTTTTGTGTAAAGGTTGTCATTGGTTCTCCTTCATCCAACTCAGGAATTCTGCCGGCAATGTGAGAGGTCCCGTTTTTATCTGGCAATTCTTGCTTTGAGTGATTCGGTAATTCCGGGCAATAATTCATGCAGTCCCATTTGTACCATGCCGGCATAGATCGCTAGCTGCGGCGGGAAGTTGACAGGCTTGGGCAGGGGCATGATGGGGGAAAAATCCACTTCGCGCCCGTCAATTTTGAAACGGTAGCGCGAGAGTTGCTCAACCGCAGGCTGTTCTTCGAGAAAGTTGTGCAAGGCTTCCCGTTCCGCCGATGTCAGCCATTGGGGCAGGTCAGCGGTGGCTTTGAAATTCGTCAGGCGGACAAGTTCCCGCAAGTGCTGATTTTGTTCGCCCGTCATTCGGTTGTGACGGGCGCGGAAGTAAGCCACATCGGGGTCGACGTGAATCAGGTCTTTGAGCCAGAGGCGGTGAAATGATGTGCGGATTCCGTTTTGCGTGCCGGGATTGTTCGGATTGTTGACCCAGACACTGAGCGGCTTGCTCAACCAAAAGGGCGAGACATCGGGTCCGACCCGGATTCCGTCGCAGAGACCAAGCACAGGGATGATCGGTGATCCGCAGGCGAGGATGTAAGCGTCCCTGCCTGCCGCATCCCGAATCACCTGCATGGCTTCGCGGAAAGCGGTCTCGCGGGGGATGTCACGCTTGCGTTTGCCCGGCGCGGCGGCGGCGTACAAAAAATCCAGTTTGAGATAATTGAATCCCCAGCCGACGACTTTGCGAATCGTCTCGTCGAGCCAGTCCAGCACTTCGGGGTGGGAACAGTCCAGCGCGTACAAATCTCCGCTCCAGCCAAGTCCCGCATAGACCGGGTTGCCCGCCTCGTCGCGCAGAAGCCAGTCCGCGTGTTCTTTTGCGAACCTGCTGTTGCGGGCTGTGATAAAGGGCGAGAGCCAGAGTCCCGCGCTTCGGTTTGTGTCGCGAATCTTTTGGGCCACGGCGCTCATCCCGGACGGAAACTTTCGATTTTCATCCCACTCGCCGAGGGAGGTTTGCCAGCCGTCGTCGAGTTGGATCACGTCGAAGGGCAGGTCGCCGATTCCGCGAATCACTTTGTCGATCACCTGTTCGTTGATGGTGTTGTACAGGCTGTACCACGAACACCAGACGCGGGGCGGAGTCGACCGGGCGAAGCCGTAGGTTTTTCCCAGTTCGTCGGAGTAATGTTTGAAGACTTCGCTTTCCCTGCCGACAGCGAGGACCCAGCCGTCTTCGTGACCGTCCTCGTAAAACCCGCGCATTTGACTCCCGTCCAGTTCGACACGTCCGCTCAAGCCCAATGCGCCCAGCAGGATGACCTGTCCATCGTTCATCTCCGCCGCTCCGACCCACGCGGAAACGGGATGCTCGCTAAACGCATAGAGCGGATCTTCGTCTTTGGCGCGGGTTTGGCGCGCGGAGATTGGCGTCACCGGTTCGCTGGGATCGAGCCAGGTGGTCAGTGTCCACGAATGCCAGCCGTGACGATAAAACCTGGCAGGCTGTGAAGCGAGTTCAACGCGGATTTCGCTGGCTTTGACGATTTGTGGTTTGGCTTTGATGTCGGAAAAATGAAGTATGGTCATGGGGTGAAAATCCATTTCATCCGTGTTTATCCGTGGTTCTTTTCAGGAAAAATTGCGCCCCGAAGAACGCCAGTCCGCCGCTGACCAGCACGGACAGGAGCAAAACGAAGTGCGAGCCAGCCGCAATGGCAAGCGCGGTCTTGTACGGATAATTGAACGCCACCAGCACCGATGTCCAGCCGACTTCGTGCGTGCCGAGGTTGGCGAAGCCTTGCAAGGGCAGCAGGGTCAACGGAATCATCACCATCGAAATGACGGCAATGTGATAGAAGGCGACGGGCAGTCCCATGCTTTTGGTGGCAAAGTAAAAATTGGAATAGACGCAGAACCAAACTCCCGCCGTGAGCAGGGCAACTTTGCCATGTGCTCCGTGCTGCTGAATCTCGCGCAAGCCCGCGATGAATTTATTCCAGATGGCAAAGGCTTTTTGTAGGATGGGGCTTTTTTGTGCATTTCCCGCTTCGGGATTTGGCTTGCTGAATCTCAGAAAAACCAGAATGCCCACCGTGACAAGTAAAACCAGTCCGCAGAAAAGCATGGCGGGGATGAAAATCCAATCGGGGATTTCGTTCTTTGAAAGCGGAAGCAGAACCGTCAGGAACGCCGCCACGACGGAAAAGTCATAGAACCGCGCCGCGAACAGGGTGGCTGTTCCTTCGGTGAGCGACAAATCCAGCCTGTCTTTGGCAATGAAAACGTAGGTGATGTCACCTGTCTTGGCGGGCATGAGGTACATCAAAATATTATGCAGCGCAGACACGGGGACAAGTTCCAGCCATCGGACGGGGCGCGAATAAATCAGGCTGCGAAAGCGCAACGCCCGCAGGAAGATGTTAATCAAATATGCCAGCAAAGCCAGCCCCAGCCAGCCCCAGTGGATGTCAGAGAACGCGACGCGTAGAATCTCCCAATCCAAATTGAACAGCAGGTACGCAAGAAGCGCAACCGAAAGAATCGCGCTGACGATGTAAATGAGGGCTTGGCGTTTTTTCATGGTCAATCAAATAATGGAGAATGGTTAATGGACGGAGACATGTCCTATTTTCCATTCTCCATTTTCTTTTCCCATTCCTTCTCGCCGCCGTAGCCGTATTTCTTCATCCGCTCGCCGCAAAATGAGTGGAGTTGCGCGGCTTGCTTCTGAGTCCACTCGCGCCATTCGGGGAAGTCGGTTTTCGCGGACGTGTTGGCTGGCTCGCGGAATTTCTCGCGGATTCCTGTCACACGTGGCAGACCGAGAAAGTCTGTGATTTTGCCAAATACTTCTTCGGGGTTGCCTGTGTTGAACAGGTCTTCAAAGCGCACACGCATGTACGGCGTGGACGAATTTTCCAAGCCTTCCATCACGCGGTTTTTGAAGTCCCAAATCCAGCAGTATTTTTCAAAGCGGGTGAAGCCGGGCGCTTTGCTCAAGCGCAAGTCACCAACCAAAAACGGATTCGGCTGCCAGAACGGGACGAAATAATTTGCGATGAAACTCGTCCGCTTTTGACGCGAAAAGTTGAGGTGCGAAGTCACGTAGGCGCGCGGGTCGCGGACAATGTGCAGGACTTTCAGGTTGGGATACAGTTCTGGCGCAAGCGGAGCAAGTCCGTATAAAAAGCAGTTGGCGTCGATGTGGAATTGTTTTTCGCAGGCGTCGGTTTCACCGCCCTTGAACAACTTCCACGCGGCTTTCAATCCGCTTTTTGGGAACAGGTGTGAAAAATGCAGGTTGGTCAGAATCTGCATCGGGCGCGAGTTTCCGCGCTCATGGTACGAGGCGGCAAGCGTCGGGTATAGGTCGGCAAACAGGCGTGAGAAAAAAATCGTCCCAGTGCGACCCGTCGAAATGATCAGGATGGGCTGGGTGTCTTTCATTCGTTGTCGTCAATGGGTTGATTGGATTCGCTGCGGTCGAATCGCAGTTGGGCGATCTGCTCCGAGACCAGTCCCACCAAAAAGGTCAATGCGGCAGTGGACATCAGCAGGGCGGAGGTCTGCCCGTAGGGGGCGTTCAGCACGAAAATCCGCATCAAGCCGTAACTGACGCCGAGCAGGAAAATAAAAAGACTCAACGGCACAAAGATCTTGAGCGGCGCGTAGAACACGGCAATCTTCAAGATAATCATCAAAAAGCGCAGACCGTCTTGCAGCGGCTTGATCTTGCTCTTCGTCTTTTTGTCGCGCCCCGCAAACTTGATCGACTCGTAGCCGAGACTGTATCCCGCGCGGACAACCGAAAGTGTGATGGTGCTGGGGTAGGAAAATTTGTTCGGCAGAAGGTAGACGAACTGACGCGCAATGTGCGCCTTGACCGCGCGGAAGCCTGAGGTCAGGTCTTCGATCTTGCGCTCCGAGACGTAACTGGCGAGCGAGTTGAAAATCATGTTGGCGAGGTCGCGGTGGGCGGCGGTATCCGACTCGCGATTGCGGCTTCCCACCACCATATCGTAGGGTCCAATCCGCTCTACCAATCTGGGAATATCATTCGGGTCGTGCTGACCGTCCCCGTCGATGGTGACGAGGATTTGCCCGCGCGCGCGCCGAATCCCAGACTTGACCGAAGCCCCGTTGCCGATATTGTATGGGTGTTGAATCACCACCGCGCCCGCCTCCCGCGCCTGCTGGGCGGTGTCGTCGGTCGAGCCGTCGTCGATGACGATGATTTCGTGATTCTCGTCAAGTGTGTTGACCACCGCTTGAATCTGCTTCACCACCTTGCCGATGACCAGTCCCTCGTTGAGCGCGGGGATGATGACCGAAATGCGCGGCATGTTCTTTTTATCAGTTGGCATTTATAACTCCATAAAATGAAGACCTGACAGGTTTTCTCGTGACCTAAATTTTTTTGATTCTCTGGGAAACCTGTCAGGTCTATTAAGGGTCTCTGGGAGTTTCCGTGATTAAAACCTTTCGAACACGGATTTGACGGATTTCACAGACATACACGGATTTTTTTATTGAAAAAATCCGTTCTTTTCCGTGTACCCTGTGTAATCCGTGTACAAATCACGGCAAATCCTAAAGAGCCTC
>CAILWD010000698.1 GCA_903837815.1 uncultured Chloroflexota bacterium
AAGGCGGAGTGATTTCACTCCGCCTTGTTTTAGGCTAGTAAACCAGTGTCTTCTTGTCGGTGCTGATGCGCTTGCGGAACATGTAGTACGTCCAGCCCTGATAGGCGAGGACGATGGGCACAAAAATCAGCGCGACGATGGACATGACGGTCAAGGTGTACTGTGAGGAAGATGCGTTGTACACAGTCAGCGACCAGTCGGGGTTGGAGGAGGAGAGCATGACGTTGGGGAAGGTCATCGAGAAGAAGGTGACCTGGGTCAGCACGATGTTCAGCGCGACCATGATGAACGCCCAGCCTTCCATCTTGCGGTTGAGGAAGTAGCCCGTGGAGAGGAGCACGACTACTGCGGCAATTGGCACGATGCCGGGGTTGACAAAACCGCGCGCCCAGAAGCCGGCTACGTAGGTGTAGACGCCGAGGGCAATGTACAGCACGCTGGCGGCAATCCACAATTTCTTGGCAAAGCCGTTGACGCGTTCACGCAGTTCGCCTTCCAATTTCAAGCCGAGGAAGTTCGCGCCGTGCAGGAGGAAGATAGCCACAGTTGCCAAGCCGCCGAGCAAGCCGTAGGGGTTGAGCAGGGTCAAAGTCACGCCGATACCGTTGGGCATCCAGGCGGGAGCGACCAGGTTCATGTCTTCGCCTATCGGCAAGCCTTGCGCCAGGTTGGCAAAAGCGGTTCCGAGCAGCAGGGGGACGAGGAAGGAGCCGATGGCAATCATCCAGTCGAAGCGGTTGCGCCAGGCGGGGGCGGCGTCTTTGGAGCGATATTCAAACGAGATACCGCGCATAATCAAGCCGACCAGCAGCAGGAAGAGCGCAATGTAGAATCCGCTGAACATGGTGGCGTACCAGTGGGGGAAGGCGGCAAAGGTCGCGCCGCCAGCGGTGAGCAGCCAGACTTCGTTTCCATCCCAAACGGAGCCGATGGAGTTGATGATGGCGCGGCGTTCTTCATCTTTTTTGCCAAGGAAGGGCAGGAGCATTCCCACGCCGAAGTCGAAGCCTTCGAGGAAGAAGAAGCCAATCCACAGGACGGCAATCAAAATGAACCAAAGGATTTGCAGGAATTCGTAAGACATGTTGAGCCTCCAGGATTAGTCGTCCGCGCCGACAGCGGTCGCCACATCGACAGATTCGTGCATGGCGGCGTCGGGTCCAGCGACGGCGTATTTCTTCATCAGGTAAACCATGGCGACAGCCAGCGATCCGTAGAGGGCGGTGTAGCCAACGAGTGAAATCCACAGGTCGAGGGCAGTCAGGTTCGGGGAGACGGCGTCTTCCACTTTGAGCAAGCCGTACACAATCCAGGGTTGGCGACCCATTTCGGTCAGAATCCAGCCGCTGGCGTTGGCGAGGTAGGGCAGGGCAAGCGCGCCGAAGGGAACCAGTTTCATCCACTTGGCGGTTTCATAATCTTTGCGGCGGGTGGCATACAGGAACCACGCGGAAGCGCCCATCATGATGAAGCCAAATGCCATCATGATGCGGAATGTCCAGTAGGTGACGACCATCAGCGGGACGTAGTCGCCGGGACCGTATTGCTGTTCGTAGGTTGCCTGGAGTTCGTTCACGCCCTTGACTTCGCAGGTGAAGTTATTGCAGGCGAGGAAACTCATCACGCCGGGAATGCGGACAGACCAGACTTCCTGTTTGCCTGTCATGTCGCCGATGGTGAGCAGGGAGAACGAAGCGGGCTGTTCGGTTTCCCAAATGGCTTCGAGCGCAGCCAGTTTCATCGGCTGGACTTCCGCCATGTATTGTCCCATGGTGTGACCGCCGAGGAAGACCAGCGTGCTGGCGATCAGCCCCATGAGCGCGCCAATTTGGAAGGAGCGTTTGAAGAAATCGAGGTTCTGCTTGCGGACGAGGTGGTAGGCGCTGACCGCGATAATCAGGAAGGACGCCATTGCCAGACCATCAGCAAGGGTGTGCCAGATGAAGACCCACGCTTTCGGGTTGCCGATGAGCGCGAAGAAGTTGACCAGTTCGAGGCGTCCGTTGGCTTCGTTGAGGGTGTAGGCGGCAGCGGGGGGAGCCTGCATGAAGCCGTTGGCAATCAAAATCCAGACGGCGGAGAGATTCGAGCCGAGAGCTGCCAGCCAAATCGAGGCGAGGTGAACTTTTTCGGGCACTTTGCCTTCGCCGAAAATCCAGATTCCGAGGAAGGTGGATTCCATGAAGAAGGCGAGCAGGGCTTCCACAGCCAGCGGGGCGCCGAAGATGTCGCCCACATAGCGGGAGTATTCTGACCAGTTCATACCGAACTGGAATTCCTGCACGATACCCGTGACAACGCCAATGGCAAAGTTGATCAGGAATAATTTGCCCCAAAACTTGGACATTTTGCGCCAGGTTTCATCCTTGGTCTGGAAGTAGCGGGTCTGGAAGTACGCCACGAACCAGCCCATGCCCAGTGTCAGCGGCACGAAAAGCCAGTGGTAGATGGTGGTGAGGGCAAATTGCCAGCGTGATAATACGATTGGGTCCATAATTTGTATTCTCCAAAAGTGAATTTATTTGATTGCTTCGTACTTGCTGAGGAAACAGGCGTTATTTTTGGCAGGCTTCTCCTTTTATGGAACAGTGTTTTTTGAAATCTCCATTGCAAAAAGTTCATCGACTGACATTGCATCTTGCGCCAGTTCTTTGAAAGTGACTTGCTCCAATTCCAATACCATTTGAGACTGGAGTTTTACCCAACGAAAGCGGACAGGGCATTTGTTGTCGAATGGGCAGTTTGCCTTGTCCACCAGGCAATCGGAGATGAAGAACTTGCCTTCAAAATGCTCGACGATTTGCCTCAGGTTGATCTCTTGGGCGGGGCGGGCGAGGACCAATCCGCCGTCACGCCCAGGGTAGGTGATGATGAATCCACCGCGAGCCAAATCTGCCACAATGCGCTGCGCCAGCGCGGGCGGAATTTGCATTTCTTTGCGAACTTCCGCTGTGGAAACCCGCGCACCTTCCGCCTGTTGGGCAAGGTACAAAATCAAGCGGATTGCGTAATCGGTTTGACGGTTGATGCGGATCATTTTTACCTTCTAATATTGATATAACCAGTAAACGATTACCAATATTGTATGGGTTTTGTTGGTGAAATTCAATGTGATTTATGTAATTATTGTCACGTGACATTCGTCTTTTTGTTACGGACGCGAAGTAAAAGTGACAACGTTTTCTCCTTGCCAAATTTGCCATTCTGTTGGT
>CAILWD010000699.1 GCA_903837815.1 uncultured Chloroflexota bacterium
ACGCCGACTTGAATTGTGCCTCCCTCGGTGGTGTACTTGTAGGAATTGCTGACCAGGTTGGTTAAGACCTGCGCCACACGGATGCGGTCTGCCCACATGGGAGAGATCCTTTCCGGGATAATGACTTCCAGTTTTTGTTTTTTATCTTCGACCTGACGTTTGATGGAGCGCACCACTTCGTCCACCAAATCAGGCGCACTGGCGGCTTTGTACTCGAGACGCAAGCGTCCTGCTTCGATCTTGGAGTTATCGTTGAGGTCCGAGACCAGGGTCGACATACGCTCGACATTCGACTTGATGGTGGTAAGGAAGTTCGTCTGCATTTCGTTGATTTGTCCCACTGCGCCGCCTGCCAGCAATTCGGTGTACCCCTTGATTGAGGTCATGGGGTTCTTCAACTCGTGCGCCACAAAGGAGACGAAGTCACTCTTGGCGACATTGGCACGTTGTACTTCACCGAAGAGTTGGGCGTTGGAAATGGCGATGGCGGCATGGTCGGTAAGACGGGTCAGGAAGTCGATGTCCACCCGCGAGTCGCTTGTACTTTCAAGGTGCAGCAAGCCGATGACCTTGGTTTCGCGGCGGATCGGGATGACGATCTGCGTGTGCGCGCTTTGCAGTAGTTTCTCGGTGGAGGTCGCAACGTTGAGCGATTGCGGCTGCCCGTTTTCGATTGAGAAAAGCATGGCAGACAGTTCCACCTTCATGGTGTGGTTGGAGAGATGCGCCATGCGTTCCTCGAAGCCCTGTTGTGCCATGACCCGCAGGTTATTCTCCTCCAACATGCCGATCATACCCGCCTCGGCATTGGATTGTCGCAACGCCCAATCGAGGGTGATGCGCATGGCGCGGTCCATTTCGAGGCTGGCATTTAACTCACGGTCGATTCTTTGCATGACCGAGAGTTCCTCCACGCGGTTTGCAAGTTCTTGATCTGTCAACATGAAGAGGCGGGTGTTTTCGATGGCAACCGCAGCCTGTCCGGCGAAGGCGCTCAGGAGTTCCTGGTCGCCAGTGACAAACGGGAGTCCGTCGCGGCGGTTGATGACTTCGATAACGCCGGTGACGCGATCCTTGACCTGCAAGGGAACGGCCAGCAGCGAACGGCTGACGAAACCGGTTTGTCTGTCGACGCCGCTAAACCTTCTGGATGTGGTTTGCGGTTCTTCGTTTTCGATGACGGGGGCGTGGGTCTGCACAGCGCGTCCGACAATGCCGGTGCCGGGCGGCAGTCGCTGCCCGACGAGGTTGGCGGCGACGGGTCCCACCGTCACCTTGAACACCAGTTCCTTGGTTTGTTCATCGAGAAGGAAGAGACTGCCCGCTTCGCAATTCAAAATACCGACGGCGTTTTCGAGTATGTTTTGAAGCAGGGGTTCCAGTTCGAGGGTCGAGGTCAATTGGCGGGTGATTTCATTCAGGGTGGAAAGCTGCCGGGCGCGTTGTTGAGTCTCCTGGAGCAGGCGCGCCTTGACGATGGCGCCGGCGGTCTGGTCGGCGATGGCTTGCAGCAATCCAAGCTGGCCTCGGGTATAGGCGGTTGCGCCGTCACGGCTGCCGATGCTCAACGCGCCGATGGATTCAGCCCCGGCGTTGAGTGGCACACCCATCCATGCAAAAACATTTTCCAGAACAGGGGTGAGGTTGCGCGCCTGGCATTCGCGGATGTAATCCTGGGTGATGACCTGGCGGCTTCTGCGAATCACTTCCGGGCTCAAGTCTGTATTGGCGGAAAAAGGAAGATTCTCCCGCTCGCGGATGCGTTCGTTGTTTTCTACGCAGAACCCATAATAGTAATAGTCGCTGGTTTCGTTATATAACGTGATGTGGAAATGCGACGTGGGGATGATCTGTGCCGTTTGGGCGAAGATCAATTCGAGGACATCATCGAAGGTCAGGGTGACATTGACGCCCTGCGAGACGCGGGTCAGGGCGTTCATTTCCTGAATCTGACGTTCGAGGTGGGCAACCGTCTGAAGTCGTTCGATGGCGATGGAAACCTGGTCGCAAATATTTTGGAGGAATTGCAGGTCGCGCGGGGCGTAGGGCTGACCGGAAAGGCGCGATCCCAAAGCCAGCCAGCCATTGATGCGCTGTTTGCCGGGAAAACCGATGAACAGCCGTGCGCCGAGTAATGCCAACCGCGATTGTTCCCCCTGTAAGGCGGGCGGCATGGTGACTGTGTTGTCGAGGTACAGAGGCAGGCTTTCGTTTTCAAAATAACGGGCAAAGGGGCTGGTTGCCGTGAAGCGGATGTCACTCGTCGGGCGGCGGTCATCGCCGGGCAGGGCGCCGAAGAAATCGTTCAGGGTATCGTAAACGTAAACGTGAATCCTGCTGGGGGCGAGGGTGGGGGCAATCTGCTGACGCAGCGCCGCGCCGATGGTTTGCAGGTCAAGGGCGGTGGTCAGATTATGGCTGAATTCGCGAAGTTTTTCTTCGTAGGCGCGTTCGCCGCGGAAAAATAAACTGTCTACAAGGCGGTGAAGCCGGGTGCGTATTGGTTCCAGAAGAAGGATGAGGAGGAGGACAAAGCCGCCGACAAAGTAGGCGTTATTGGAGGGCAGATTTGGGCTGATGATGAGGCTTAGTCCCAGGGCAATCAGGGAATATCCGCCGACCACGAGTACGGTGAGCAGGACGTACACCAATCCCTGTCGCATGATGTCGTCTGTCCGAACGAAGCGGAAGCGCAGGATCGTGTAGCCGATAACAAGGGGGAAAATGGCAAGCGGCAAAAAGAGGTAGGGGGAAAAGTTGGCGGGATGGAGGAAGCCCAATCCAAGCCAGATGCTCAAGGGAACAAAAGCGATCAACGTGCCGATGAGGATGGTGCGCGATTGTGTTTTGACCACGGGGGATTGGGCGTAGATCGCGTGATAAATATTCATCGCGATGTAGATGACCACGCTCAATGCAAGGAATCCATAAATATACTGCCAGGCGCGGATATAAGCGGTGGGGTGTTGAAAATCTGTGATGGTGGTGGATGCATAGCCAAAGAGCGCAAGCCCAACGACGATTCCACTCCAGCGGGTGTGGGGGTGGTTGATGATAAAACGCGGCTCCACTGGAAACGTAAACGCCAATGTGATCAACGCCCCACCGGCAATTGCGGCGGCGGCGGTCCAGGCGATGCTGAATTGATGCGTTGTTACAAGGTCAAAATAGGTGCCGGTGACAATCGCAAGCGAGGAGGTGAAGAGGGAAAAGGCTCGCCCGGCGGGTTCTGTGCGGCGTAAACCAAAGATCCAAAGGCTGGCGCCTAGAAAAATAACGCTCAGAATGATTGGGATGACAAAATAGGTTGTCCTGCTGGAGGCTGGAAAAGAGTGGAGGGTCACCGGCAGGGTATGTTTCTCCAGATTTTCTGATAGAACCGTAATCTCCACCTGTTCGCCGGGAAAATGATTTTTCAGAATATCCTGGATATTCCCCGCGTTTGTAACTGCCTCCCCGTTGATTTCGATCAACTGGTCACCGACCACAACTTTGTCGAACAATGCCCAGGCAGGCGTACTTTCAGAAGGGCCGGTCCCATTGAATACCAGCGTATGCTCATAAAATGCCCCCAAAAATGGTTGGCGAAACCAGCGGTTTGCCAAAAACAAGCCGATCAAGAACAGAACAACCGCTACCACCTGGTAGGTAAAAACCGCCCATTGCAGGGACTGGTTGAGAATACCCTGATAGCGCTGAATACCTGACTGCGCTATTTGTTGGATGGTTCTGGTGGCCATGATGTTCGAATTTTACTCTACAACCTTCCCGTTGGTGTATGGTACTTTCATAACAAAGAAGAAAGGCGTGGCGAAACAAAAGTCCCTAAAGATTTTCGAAATCTTTAGGGACTGCCTCTGGTTCAAATATCCAGATTCCGCACGCTCTTGGCGTGGGTCTGGATGAACTTCTTACGCGGGTCTACCGCGTCGCCCATGAGCATGTCGAAGGTGCGGTCGGCTTCGGCGGCATCCTCCACGTTGACTTGAAGCAGGGTGCGGTTGGTGGGGTTCATGGTCGTCTCCCACAACTGTTCGGGATTCATTTCACCCAAACCTTTGTAGCGCTGCACGCCAACTTTATCACTGCCGATCTCTTTTACGAATTTATCCTTTTCCTTGTCGCTGTAGGCGTACTTGACCTGGTTCTTGTATGCCACGCGATAGAGCGGCGGCTGGGCAATGTACAAATGCCCATCGTCGATTAACTGCGGCATATAACGGAAGAAGAAGGTCAACAACAGGGTGCGGATATGGCTGCCGTCCACGTCGGCATCGGTCATGATGATGATGCGTCCGTAGCGCAGACCTTCGAGGTCGAAGTTGTCGCCCACGCCCGTTCCCAAGGCTGAGATGAGCGAGCGGACTTCGTTGTTGCCTAAAATTTTATCGAGGCGGGCGCGTTCGGTGTTGAGGATTTTTCCACGCAGCGGAAGGATTGCCTGAAAATGGCGGTCACGTCCCTGCTTGGCAGAGCCGCCTGCCGAGTCACCTTCCACAATGTAGAGTTCGGTTTTGTTCGAATCGCGCTCTGAGCAATCTGCCAGTTTGCCGGGCAGGGTCAGAGATTCCAAAGCCGATTTGCGGATGACGAGGTCGCGCGCTTTGCGGGCGGCATCGCGGGCTCGGGCGGAGGTTAGACACTTGGCGATGATTGCCTTCGCCGCCTGCGGATTTTCTTCGAGGAAGGTGCTAAACGTTTCGCCGACCACCTGGGTGACGTAGGTCTGGGCTTCGGGGTTCATCAGCTTGACCTTGGTTTGAGATTCAAACTGCGGGTCGGGATGTTTGATCGAGACGATGGCGGTCAGACCTTCGCGGGTGTCGTCGCCCGAAAAGTTGGGGTCGGCATCCTTTAACAATCCGTTCTTGCGGGCGTAGTCGTTGATGACGCGAGTCAGCGAAGAGCGCAGGCCGGTGAGGTGCGTGCCGCCGTCGATGGTGTTGATGGTGTTGGCAAAGGAATAGACCGACTCGGTGTAGGCGTCGGTGTATTGAATCGCCGCTTCGATGCCGATGTTTTCGATTTCTTTTTCCACATGAACCACGGGGTGCAGTTTTTCGCGGTTGCGGTTCAAGTAGCGGACAAAGGAAGTGATACCGCCTTCGAAGTAGAAGGTCATCTCGCGTTCAGCGCGTTCATCTACAAATTGGATGGTGACGCCGCGCGCTACGAAAGACATCTCGCGGAAGCGCTGGACAAGGGTGTCGAAGCGGAAATCGATGTCTTCGGTGAAAATTTGCTTGTCGAATTTGAAGGTCTGCTTGGTGCCGGTTTCGTCCTTGACCTTGCCAATCTGTTTGATGGCTCCCTGTGGCACGCCGCGCTTGTATTCCTGCCGCCAGAGTTTGCCATCGCGTTTGATCTCGGTGACCACCCACTCGGAGAGGGCGTTGACCGCACTGATGCCGACGCCGTGCAAACCGCCGGAGACTTTGTATCCACCGCCGCCAAATTTGCCGCCCGCGCCGATGACTGTCATGACCACATCCAATGTTTCCATCGGCTTGCCATTGGCATCCTTCTTGGTGGGGTGCGGCCCGACGGGAATACCGCGCCCATTGTCTTCGATGGTCACGCTGCTGTCGGGATGGATGGTGATGTCGATGCGGTTGCAAACGCCCGCCAGCGCTTCGTCGATGGCATTGTCTACAACTTCATAAACCAGGTGGTGCAGGGCTTTGATGTCTGTGCCGCCCACATACATGCCGGGGCGTTTGCGCACATGCTCGATGCCTTCCAGCGCCTGGATTGAACTTACGTCATAATTGATCTGATTATCTTTTTCAGTCACAAAAACCTCCAACAATTACACCGGCCTGGGCCGATTTAATTTGAAATGTTCCATGGCGTTTTGCAGCCAGGCGGTCATATCGCGATAATAAACAAAACTGGACGCCAGCAGGGCGGTGGCAATGAACGAATGCCCCAGGATGCCCACCAGCATCATCCAGGAATTCACGGGCGGAATGCTCCACAGAAACGCCAACCCAAATGTCAACAGGAAGATGGTCATGACAAACAAACCGCTTGTGGGAAGCGTGAAACGCGCCATCTGGAGACTGTTCCAAATGGAAGAAAATATATTCTGCCGTTTCAAAAAGATGCCATGCGACCAGAAATATAGCGGCACGATCAGCCACATGAAAGCCAGCCCAAGGAACAACAGAATCAGGTTTGCCATAATAGGATTCAAGATGCGCAGGACGATTGTCAGAAAAGTAAAGAAGGGAATTCCGAAGAATACCGATATGACGCCCCAGGAAACCGACATCAGGATTGTTTGTAAAACGGCGTGAGACACCGGGATTGGGCGGTCGTCATGATTTGTCCTTGCCAGCCACGCCACGGTGCGGAAATATAGTCCGCCCAAAACCCAGCCGGTCAAAACCAGCAACATGGTCAAGGTTAGAATATTCCATTCCGTCACCTGCAAAATAGGGGGATTTCCGAAGGGAGCCTGTTTCGCAGCCGGGTCGAAGGTATTTGTGGAAAGGTTGGGGAAAATCAAATACAGGATGTTAGAGTTGACAAACAGGCTGGATACACCCACAGGCGTGGTGAAGGCGAGCGAAAAAAGATTGACGTATGGTAAGGTAGATTCATACCATTGGGTCATTTGTTGGATTTCTACAGCAGGAATCCCAAAAGCCTGCCACATGGATACCACATTGCCCTTGATCGAATTGAACAGGGCATCCATTTGAAGGCGCGGGCCGAGCCAGATGAACAAGTTCAATAAAAGTGGCAATAAAATTGCCGTGAGGTTGCTGGCAACCAGGTCAAAGCCTGTCTTGATTGAATTGATAATGCCCGGTGGGGGAGGTAGATTTTCTTTGGATGAAACGTCCATAACATTTCAATTTTACCATACCCCCTGCTTGCGCTTACACGTCGCCACAGGTACAATCCTCCCATGCATGTAAGACGTTCATACCTTCCATCGACAAACCGAATCGGCATGTTGGTCGCTTCGGTCTTGTTGGCGTTTGCGTTGACGCGCCTGGTTCAGTCGCCCCACCTTACCCTGGAAATTACCCTGCCGGGGTTTTATTTTTCCTACCCCCTGACCCTCGGTGCGGCTGTCACACTCCTTGCCGCCGCACTGACCGCCACCGGCATGGATTGGCTGATTCGCGAACATCCAAGCCTCGATCAAAAATCGAACCTCGAACACCTGATGTTGCCCACCCTGACGACATTTGTGGCGGGCGCGCCGTTATCCCTGCTTGCGGATCGTACCGACTGGTGGGCTGGTTTTGCTCTGAGCGCGGCGCTCCTTGCCGGGGTCTTTCTTGCGGAATATATTGCCATTGACCAATCGGCTCCTCCCTATGCCCTTGCGCGCGCCGGGTTAACCGCCCTTGCTTATGCCTTGTTCTTGATTCTCGCCACTTCTTTGAGATTTTCCGGGGCGCGCATGTTTGTGCTGGCGCCCGTGCTTTTTATCGTCGCGGGGTTGATCAGCCTGCGGGTCCTCCATCTCGATGGGGCGGATCGCTGGGATTTTCCCTGGGCGATTGGCATTGGTCTCGTTTGCGCTCAAATTGGGGCGGGTCTTCATTACTGGCAATTAACTCCCATCCAGTTTGGAGTGGCGCTTACAGGTCCGCTTTATGCCTTGACGATGTTATCGTCCAACCTGGCAGAGAATATCCCCCTGCGCCGCGCCGCGCCGGGCCCCGCGCTCATCCTCGGTCTCACCTGGATATCCGCGTTGTTTTTGAGATGATCCAATCCCTATCTCTGACAAAAGAACAATTGCAGCAGATGATTGACCATGTGGATGCATGGGCTCCGCTGGAGGCTTGCGGTTTGCTGGCAGGACTCAACTCGAAGGTTGAGTTGGTGATCGAGGTGGCGAATCAAGCCCGGAGCGAAGTCCGGTTTGAGATGGAGCCTATTGGGCAATGGAAAGCCTTCGAGCAGATCGAATCCAGCGGTTTGGAATTGCTTGGTATTTTCCATTCCCACCCTGCAGGGCCCGCAACGGTTTCACCGACGGATATTGCTGAATCCGCCTATGATGTGGTGCATGTCATCCTTTCGCCTGTGGGCGGCTTGTGGCGGGCGCGAGGTTTTTGGATCGAGGGCGGGTCTTACAATGAAGTGCCTTTGCAGATTTTGTAAGCAACCTTGTTTGATTTTTTGTGTTTTTACCATAGACTCAAATTGGAGGAGTATCCATGCAAATTGTGTTTGAAATTGGGATCGTCCTGCTGGCTTACCTGCTGGGATCGGTCCCCTTTGGTTTGTTGATCGTTAAATTGAAAACCGGGAAGGATGTCCGTGATGTGGAAAGTGGCCGCACTGGCGGAACGAACGCCATGCGCGCGGCTGGTTTCTGGGCCGGTTTCATCACGGCCATGCTCGATATTTTAAAGGGCGCGGGAGCGGTTTGGCTGGCGAAATGGCTGACACCCGATCTTTGGGTGCATGTGGTCGCACCGCTTGCCGCAATTCTTGGTCATAACTATTCCATCTTTTTGCCCGTGCGGGATGAAAATGGAAAATTCCTGCGGTTGGGTGGCGGTGCGGGTGGGGCATCCTCGGTCGGTGGGGCGATGGGACTTTGGACCGGGTCGATCCTCGTCATCCTGCCGCTTGGCATGTTGACCTTCTTCTCGCTTGGCATTGCGTCTGTTACCACGATGGCTGTTGCCCTGTTTGCCATCATCATTTTTGCTGTCCGGGCTTTACAGGGAATGGGCCCGTGGTTATATGTATGGTATGGCGTGGGCGCGGAACTCCTGCTTATGTGGGCGCTGCGTCCTAATCTCAAAAAATTATTCGAAGGCAATGAGCGCGTTGTGAAATATAGCTTGAATGGCTGGCTGCGGGCAAAGAAGGAGAAGAATGGCAGCGATTGAGTTACTACGCTCCACATAATTTCTTCAGAATTTGAGCCTTGCAATTTATCGCGTTTTGTGTAAAAATACAGTTGCTCCAGTTAGGGTGCCCCCCTCACCCTGGCTGGAGCATTTTTTTAACCTCATCTTTTTATGGTTGTATGCGGGGGGAAAATATTGTAGCGCCTCATCACCCAAAAGTTCCATTTTTATGACAAAGGATGTGTTATTTTCTTTTGTTCGTGTAAAATGACTGTTAGTCGAAGGTTATCCAATGCGCATCGCCTTTATCTCCGATATTCATGGGAATTTCACTGCATTGCAGGCTGTCCTCGCGGATATAAAATCACAGTCCATAGACCAGGTTGTCTGCCTGGGTGATGTTGCAACGCTTGGGCCGCAGCCAGTTGAGACATTGCATGTTCTGAGGGATTTGGAGTGTGTTTACATCATGGGGAATCACGACAAAGCCACCCTCGACCCGGAAAGCGCCGAGAAATACGAAATTGCCAGTCATCTCATTCCCGACCTGCGCTGGTGTCAGGGCAAGCTATCGGCGGATGATATGCAATTCATCACCACATTCAAGCCGATGCATGAATTCCACCTGCCATACGGCAACCATATTCTCGCCTATCATGGTTCGCCCATTTCAGACACCGACATTATCCAATCGACCACGCCCAACGAGGATTTGGATGTTTATTTCAAGGGGCAGGAAGCCAATATTTTTATCGGCGGGCATTCCCACCTGCAGATGGTCCGCCGCTATGATAATAAACTGATTCTCAATTCGGGCAGCGTCGGCAACGCATTCAGGTTTGCCTATGTCCGCGGAAAGCCGGTACACCTGCTTCCCTGGGCTGAATATATGACCATCAGCCAAAGCGCAAATTTTCTAAACGTAGATTCCCGCCGCGTGTACTTTGATATAGACAAGCTATTGGAAAAAGTAAAGGAGAGTCAGATTCCAAGCGCGGATTGGTGGCTGAGACAATATCCACGCTGACTTTTTCCGCTTTGGACTGCTTGAAAAATTGCAGGTTCGTTGCAAAGCGAAAGGGGGTAAAATTAATGTTGATCGTCCGAGAATTACACAATTCAACCAGGCTGTGAATGGAGGTAAGGCAAGATGTTTGTCACGAAGAACCTTTACCAGAACGACGATGCATGGAAGAACACGCCCCTCGGTCATTCCAAAGAGACAATTGGCAGTTGGGGCTGCCTGCTTACTTCAGTTACCATGATGCTCAACGGGGTAGGGTACGAAGAAACTCCTGTGACCGTCAACGAAAAGATGAAAAAAGCGGGGGGATTTCAGGGCGCGCTTTTTATTCCCAGCGTCCTGCCTTATGTGTGGCCCAACTGCGCCTATCAGGATATGCAGCCCTGTGAAACCGTCCCTGCGCCCATTCCTTACATCAACGCGGCTGTTGCGGCGGGCAAACCCGTCATTTTGCAAGTGGATTGGAACAAGCAAAAAGGCCTCCAAACCCACTTTGTGCTGGTCAAGGAAAAAAAGGGCGACGATTACGTACTCTACGACCCGTACAAATACAGCGGCGATGGCCCCGACAAAGAAGTCCTGTTGACCACCCGCTACAAATATAACGGCGCAAAACTGGCATCCGAAATCAGCGCGGTGTTGTGGTTTAACTCCTACAGCATCGCCCCGCCCGAACCGCCCAAAGTGGAGAAGGTCCCCCTTCCTGCTGAAAAATATATCATCTACGCGGTCGAAGATGACCTTGCCTTGCGCGCAGAACCCTCTGTCGGCGGGTATTTGTGGAAGCGGATGCTGGCTGGGACAGAGCTGATTTCTCTCGAAGCCAAAGCCCAGGCAAAGGCAAAGATTGGAGTGCAGGGACAATGGCTTCGGGTGCAGGAACCGAACGGCGATCAGGGCTACGTTGCAGCGTGGTTTGTCTCGGAACAAAAATCGAAGCCTGTTTCGGTTTCGACCTCGACGCCGGCGCCAGCGCCCAAACCTGGCGGCGCTCCCGCTCCGGCTCCCGTTCCAGCCGCGCCGGTTCCTCCGGGCGCGCTGGCGGTTTATCCCACTGAAGAATTATCCCTCCGCACCCAGCCGGTGGTTTCGCCGGAAACGCTCATTCGCCGCGTTCCAGCCACCGAGCAATTAATTTGCCTTGAACCTGCAAATCAGGTAATTGCCAAAATTGGCGTACAAAACCAATGGCTCAAAGTCCGCGCTGCCGATAAAAAAGAAGGTCACGTTGCCGCGTGGTATGTGAAGTACGCCGGCGGTTCCACCGCGCAGGCTTCTTCTACCGCCCCAGTTCCAGCGGCGGGGGAAAATAAAGTCAAGACCATGGTCGAGATGGTTTCGCTGCGCAACCAGCCTGTCGTCAGCGACGCGACGCTCATCAAGCGCGTGCCCATCAATTACGAGTTTACGATCACCGAGCCCGGTGGCGAAGCCAAAATCGGCGCAAACGATAAGTGGATCAAGGTCAAGGATGCGACTCACGAAGGGTACGTCGCCGCCTGGTTTGTTTCGCGTTGACCTGAAAGCAGGCGATGGCAGACTCAACCGCTCCGCTTACCCTACCCAGGAATACCGCCTTTTGTGTCCCAATTTGCCACAAGGCTAATCTGCAAAAAAGAGGTAAAACATGGAAACCCAACAACAGGACACCGCCCCCATCCTGAAAGCGGCATGGACAAAGTTCGGTCAACTCGACGCCGCGGCAGGCAAACGCTCGAAACTGCATGAAAACTTGAGACGCTGGATTGCAATCTTCGGCGTGCTTTCCACCTTTTTGGCGATTGTCACCTCGATTTACCCGGACAATTTCCCAGCCGTTGGCGGGTTCATTCTCAAACTGCTGTTGATCATCTCCCCAATTACGGCTTCGGCGCTGGCGGCGTACGTAAGCGAATTCTTCCGCTCCGGCGACTGGCTGATTACCCGCGCCGCCGCAGAGGAGATTCTCAAGGAGGTTTACAAATATCGCACCATTCTTCAGAAATCGCCCACCCGCCGCGCCTGGCTCGAAAAACGCCTGAACCAGATTCATCGCTCGGTCTATCGCGGCATGAACGGCGAACTGGTGATGGACGCCTACAAGGGCGAACTTCCCCCCGCCTCGCGCTTCAATCGTAAAGACCCCAACGCCGATCACGGTTTCCATGACCTGACAGGCGAAGAGTACTTCATTCACCGCCTGCAAGATCAGTTGAACTGGCACGTTAAAAAGGTCAACCAGAAACAGGCGGAGCGGATGCGACTCAAGATTCTGATTCTGCTTTCGGGCGCGGCAGGCGCATTTTTAGCGGCGCTGGGAGCGGCGTTCGAGGGCGGCATCAACCTTTGGGTGGCGCTGACGGCTTCGCTCACCACCACCTTCATTGGCTGGCAGGAATTGCGCGGGCTGGATTTGGTGGTGCGCAACTACAGCAAGGTCATCATGGAATTGAGCATCCTCTCTGACCACTGGCTCAACCTGGAGCAGGAAGAGCGCACCCAGAGCGAATTCTTCAAGATGGTGGAAAACACCGAAGACATCTTGTGGAGCCGCAACGTGGAATACATCAAAGCCATGCAGGAAGCTCTCAAAGAATCGAGCCTCGACGAAGAAGCCGAACTTGTCAACCGTGTGATCCAGGAACAACGTGATTCAGACCAGCGCTTTAGAAAGTCTCTGCAGGACGCGATTGTGAACGAAGCCTCTGCCACGCTGGAGGAGGTGGATCAGGCGCTCAGCGAGGAAATCAACGAAGTCGTCGGCTCTCTGGCGGAAGAAGCCGCATCTGACGTGGTGCAAGCCGAACTCGCCGCCATGAAAGACGCCGTCCGCGAGACTCTCGAAAATGTCGCCGAACGCATGGGGTTGTCCAACGCCCTTGCGGCGTTAAAAGATGAGTTCGATGGCGTCGAAATCAGCGGCAACACGCCGCCGAGCGTGCTGAACAATTTGATATCCCGTTACCCCAAGACCACCAACGCAAAAGGTTAATAGGCGCGCCATGAGTGAAACGACCACACCCGCTCCTGCAAATTCCAACCCTGTTAATCAGCCCGCGTCTTCCAAACCGGCAGCCGCTGCTGCGGTTGAGACCGCGCAAAAGCCGCCCGTCGTCGAAGCGCCCCAAAAAGCAGGCGACGCTGTCAAGACTCCGTCTCTCGATGATGAGAAAAAGGAAGCAGAATCTTCCCGTCATTCGGTAAAACCCGAGGCTCGTCCACATGCTTTTGTAGTGATGCCCTTTGGTAAAAAGAAAGGCGGCGATGGGGCGCTCTACGACTTCAACGCCATCTACAAGACCCTGATTAAACCCGCGCTGGAAGAGGCGGGTTTCGAAGCCTTCCGCGCCGACGAGGAAACCTCGTCCGGCGACATCCTGACCGACATGTTTCAGGAATTGCTGCTCGCCGACCTGTGTCTCTGCGACTTGAGTATCGACAACGCAAACGTCTATTATGAACTTGGCATTCGCCACGCCTTCCGCAAACGCGGCGTCGTCCACATTCAGGCAGGACGCGCCTACATGCCCTTCGACATCTTCAATGTCCGCACCCTGCCCTATCACATCACGCCCGAAGGTGTTCCAGACCCAGCCTATATCAAAAGCGACATCCTGGCCATCGCCCGAATGACGCGGGATACCTGGGCATCGAACCGTGAGGCAGTCCACAGCCCCATTTTCAACCTGCTAACCGGGCTGCCCGAACCCGACCGCAAGGCGCTGCGCACCCCGCTTGCCACAGGTTTTTGGAGCGAATACAACGAGTGGAAGGAAAGAGTGACGGTAGCCCAACGCAAGAAGCGGATTGGGGACATCCTGCTGTTGACAGAGGAAATCCAAAACCCGCTCATCAAAGAAGAGGCGATCGGCGAGGCGGGCAACGCGCTTTCCAATATGGGGTACCATGAACTCGCACTGGTTCAATACCGCAAGGGACTCGAAGCCAACCCCCGCAATTTGCCCTTCCGCCGCCAGGAGGCTTTCCACCTCAACCGCCTGGGGCGCACCGATGAAGCCATCGTCAAAATCGAATCCATCCTCAGAGACTTCCCCGGCGACATCGACACCATCTCGATTTTGGGACGCGTGTACAAGGAAATCTGGACCAGTTCGTGGAAAAATATTCGAGACAAGACAAAACGCCTGACAGCCGCCTTCGAGTCATACCACTGGCTCATCAAATCGGTGGATATTTACCTGCGAGGCTTTCATACCGACCTCAATAACTATTACCCCGGCGTGAACGCGCTCACCCTTTCGAGCATTGTCCTTCACCTCGCCGATAAGTTCGACGATAAAAAAGACCCCGACCCAGACATCACCCGCATTCGAGCCGAAATTGCCGAAATCCGCGGCGCGCTCACCTTTGGTCTCGAAGATATGGCGGAACACCCCACTGCCGATTACTGGACTCTCGTTTCGCTGGCAGAACTGCGCGTGCTGACTGCGGAAAACACTTCCGGCGTCGTCCGCGCCTACCGCAAGGCGCTCACCGCCTCGCGACGCAATATGTTCTACCTCGATTCTTCGCTGCAACAACTGGAAATGCTCGCCGCGCTCGGAATGCGCGAATCGTTTGTCAAAGTGGGCATTCAGACCGTCCGCGAAGAAATTGAACGCATGGGTTCGGATGAGAATGTGCAAATATCTGCCACAGGCAAACGCGTGCAGGAAAGGCAGGACGGGCGCTCCTTCCTCTTTGCAGGATACATGATCGATCATTCTGCCAAGCAGAAGAAAACCTTCCCCGCCGACAAGGAGAACGAGATCCGCCAGGAGATCAAACTCAAACTGGAGGAATTCAAACTTGTCGCCGATGACCGGGCTTTCGTGGCTGGGCTTTCGGCTGGGAGCGAAATCATTTTTGCCGAGGTATGCGCCGAGTTGGGGCTAAAGGTGAGGGTTTACCTGTCCCTGCCGGAATCTGCCTACATTCGCAAATTTGTCTCGCCTGGCGGCGATGCGTGGGTGGACCGCTTCTACAAAATCCGCAACCACCCATTGGTGGATGAATACTACCAGGAAGAAGACCTCGGACTGCCCAAAGAAGGTGACGACCCCTTCATGCGCAACAACCGCTGGGCTTTATATTCGGCCCTCAGGCGCGGCGTGGATCGTCTGCACCTGATTGCCCTATGGAATTCGCAAGGCGACAAACCCCAAGACCGCGACGCCCTCCTTGTTCACCACATGATCGAATTGGTGCGCGAAATTGGCGGCCACATCGAGCAAATCGGCACCTCTAAATACCTGCACCGGATGATTAACAATGTCCTCGATCACCTGATTAGCGATGGAACCTCCAAACTGGACAAACCCTCCCCCCGAATGAAAAAGTAACAATCCGCCGTCAAAGTGAAACCCGCCGAATTACCCGGCGGGTTTCATATTTTCTTTGACCTTTGTTTTTGGGTAGGGCCAGATTTCACCCTTCACGCCCTTTGCAAGGAGAAAATCTCCAGCCCGCACCGTTTCCGGTCCTTCGAGGGTATGCACTGTGACCATACGGTCTTCATCCCCGTCTGTCAAGTCTGTTAATGACGCCAGAAGAGTGACGGCGCGTTTGATGCACAGCCCCGGCGCGATGATGAGATAGGTCTCGTCGAAAATGAGCGCATCGATGGGCCACGCATCGTTGGGCTTATCCAACTCGCTGATGAGGAAATCCCCTTTTTTAACCTTCAGTTTCGAACCCCAGGGCGTGGCAACTTCCATGCTTTGCGGCTCGTTCTCTGCCGGTAAAAAAGGGACGGCGCGGCGCAAAGTCATGTTGCGGTACGGCTTGAAATTGAGCGAATTCAAAACCGGGTCATCGGACATTAAAACGAGGGGGTCTGTCATGGCGGCTCCGCTATTACAGTAATTATAATAGCCTCTCGAACAGTTGACATGACTTTTACGTTGAAATCTTATTTTGAATCTGAAGGCGTCGGCATTATATAATCTGGCTTATGAACAAACTCATTGTTATCGTTGGCCCCAGCGGGGTCGGAAAAACCACCCT
>CAILWD010000700.1 GCA_903837815.1 uncultured Chloroflexota bacterium
CGGAGGGATTGATTGAGCATGTGCCATATCGGGGGGCTAGGGTGGTTATTTTTTCTACCCACGATATTCTCGATTTATATTGCCACCGCGCTTTTCTCGAAAGCCGCGCCGCTTCGATTGCGGCGGAAGTTGTCACGCCCGAAGAAGTGGCGACGCTCGAAAATTTGCAGATGGAAATGGAAGTCAACGGCGCGCCGCAGGCAGTCCTCAAATACCGCGAACTTAACCGAAAATTTCACCAGTCCATTTATCAGGCAAGCCGCCGCGAATATTTGATTCGCACGCTGAACCAGATGTGGGCGACCTTCCCGACCATGTTAATTGCAAACTTCGCCGCAACCGCTGTCAACCCGTTGCCAGAGCGCGACGCCACAGATGCCATCGAACACCGCGCAATTATCGCCGCGCTCCAATCGCGCAACGCCGCCGCCGCCGAGCAAGCCATGAAGAAGCACATCCTTGCCACGGCGGAGCAACTGGTCAGGTTTATCGAGGTGCAGGCATGACCACGTTAATGCCCATCGGCGGCAACGAAAGCCACAAGAAGCCAGCCGTCTTGCAAGAGTTTGTCAATCGCGCCGGCGGCTTTCAGGCGGATATTGTGATTTTTCCCCAGACCTCGGTTTTGGTGGATACGGGAGACGAGTACGCCGCTTTGTTTTTGAAACTCGGCGCCCGCTCCGCCCGCAGTTTGGGATTCCGCACCCGAGCCGAAGCCTACGCCGAAGATTTGTCCGCCGCCGTTCAATCTGCCAGCGGAATCTTCATCTCAGGCGGAACCCAGATGCGGCTGCCCGCGCTCATCGGTGGGACTCCGCTCGAAGCGGCAATTCTTGAGGCGTATCGGCGCGGTGTGATTATCGCTGGAACCAGCGCTGGGGCGGCGGTCATGCCAAAGGTGATGATTGGCTACGGCAAGGGCGGACCAACCCCCCGCGAGGGAATGGCTCACTTTACCCCCGGTCTGGGTCTGACGGAGAGAATCGTCTTCGACCAGCACTTCCGCCAGAAGGACAGACTCGGCAGGTTGATTTATTTGATCGCCTCGCATCCCGGCTTGTTGGGTATCGGCATCGACGAGAACACCGCCGCCATCGTGGAGGATGAATCGTCCATCACGGTGACAGGCTCGGGCGCGGTTACAATTGTAGACGGAAGCGAAATGCAAGCCACAAACGTGGCGGAAATCGAACGAGGCGGCGCGATTGCGGTCAGCGGAATCCGCATTCATGTTTTGACTGCGGGTTGTTCGTTTAATGTCGAGACGCGCAAGGCGGATATTCCAGCCCTCGAATTACTTCGTGAATAACGCGCGGAGTTCGAGCGCGTTAAAAAAATAAAAAGGAGAAGAAAATGAAACATCTGAAGCCCGTATTGTTTTTGATGGTCGCTTTTGTGTTGGTCCTTTCCGCCTGCGGTGGGCCAGCGCCCGAAGCGCCCGCTGCTGAAGCCCCAGCGGCAGAAGCGCCTGCTGCCGAAGCCCCAGCGGCTGAGGAACCCGCCCCCACGTTCAGTGGCACGGCTACCATCACCTTTGTCCAGGAGCCGGACAACCTCAACCCGATGTACACGCAGATGTCCTTCTCGGGCTACCTGCGCCCGTTCTATCTCAAGCCCTCCTGGGACTTCGACGAGAACGGCAACCCCGTTGCGGTGCTTGTGAAGGAAGTCCCGTCCGCTGAAAATGGCGGCTTGAGCGCCGACGGCAAGACGGTCACGCTCAACCTGCGCGACGATGTCAAGTGGAGCGATGGCGAACCTCTGACCGCCGACGATTATGTGTTTACATTCGACATGATCATGTCGGACAAGAACACGCCGCTTGGTCGCTACCCCTACGATAAGTATGTGGATAGCGTGGTGGCGCAGGATGCCACGACGGTTGTCATCAATTTGAAGGAGCCCTTTGCCGCCTGGCAGACAACCCTGTTCTACTGGATTTTGCCCAAGCACATTTTACAGCCGGTCTTCGATGCAGATGGAAACATTGACCAGGCTGAGTGGAACCGCAATCCAACCGTCGGTTTGGGACCGTTCGTCTTCAGCGAATGGGAAACCGGCAGTCATCTCGCCTTCAAAGCCAATCCCGTCTGGTACAACCCGCCGAAACTGGAGCAGGTTTTTGTCCGCATCGTGCCGGATGACGCCGCACAGGAAGCCGCCATCCTCGCTGGCGACACGGATATCGGCACCTTCCTTTCCTCCGACCAGATCGAGAAACTCGAGGCTGACGGCAAAGTGAAGGTGGTGCCTGTCACGTCGGGTTATAACGAAGCCTGGTTCCTGAACGTCAACCCCGATACGGCGCATCCCGCCATGCTGGATGTGAACGTCCGTAAGGCAATTGCCCTTGCCACCGACCGCTTTACCATTGTGAACGACCTGTTGATGGCGGATATCAATCCGGTAAACGCCACCTATTGGGATATGACCCCGCCCTACCAGTCTGGCCTTGAGGCGTACCCCTATGATCCAGAGGAAGCCAAGAGCCTGTTGGATGAAGCCGGCTGGGTGGACAGCAACGGCGACGGCACCCGCGATAAGGACGGCAAGGAACTTGTCCTGCGCTACATCACCAACACGCGTGAATTGCGCAAGAACGTGCAGGCGGTGGTACAACAACAGTGGGCGCAGGTCGGCATTGGCGCTGAACTGGTGAACCATTCCAGCGATATTTTCTGGAACACGTTTAATGATGGTGGTCCAATGGCGTTGGGCGAGTATGAAATTGCCGAATATTCGAGCGCCCAGAACGCCTTCCCGGATCCTGATACCGAGATCTTTACCTGCGGTCAGGTTGTCAGTGCAGATAACCCGGATGGAACCAATGACCAGGGGTACTGTAACCCGGAACTGGACAAACTGTTCAAGCAGCAGGCTGTCGAGATGGATCCCGCAGCGCGCAAGGAACTGTTTACCCAGATCGAGCAGATTATGTACGACGATTATGTCTATGTCGGCATGTGGAATGACCCCGACCTGTGGTCTGTCAGCAGCCGCTTTCAGGGTGTCAAATTCTCAGGCGTGTACCCCTTCTGGAACGTTTCAGATTGGGAAGTCACCGAATAATTCAATAAAATAAACCTGCCGGGTCCAATGAGGACCCGGCAGGTCAAACAAAGCCA
>CAILWD010000701.1 GCA_903837815.1 uncultured Chloroflexota bacterium
ACATGGCTTCGACCTGGGATCTGCCGATCGTTTTCGTCGTCGAGAACAACATGTACGGCATGTCGGTTCCGTTCAAGAAAGTGACCAAACTCATCGACGTTGCTGACCGCGCCGCCGCGTATGGAATGCCCGGCGAGATCGTGGATGGCATGGACGTTCTGGCTGTGCGCGGCAGTGTTGCTAAGGCGGCTGAACGCGCCCGCAATGGTGAAGGTCCCACACTCATCGAATGCAAGACCTATCGCTGGTTCGGTCACTCGCACTCCGACCCCCGCGCCTATCGCACCCGCGACGAAGAAGCCGATTGGAAGAAGCGCGACCCGATCACCGTGATGAAGGAAAATCTCGAATCGGTCAAAATGCTGACCGAAGCCGAGTTCGAGAAAATGGAAGAAGCGGTCGATGGCAAGATGGACAAAGCGATGGATTTCAGCAATGCTTCGCCCGAACCGAAGGCGGATGAAGTGGACACCGATGTGTACGCCCCGTCGAAGTTCACCGCCGCCGACTACGAAGCCGACCGCCGAATCCGCGCTGACATCAGCAAGGGATTGGTCAAGCGTGAGATTTCCTACGCCCAGGCATTGGTCGAAGCCGCCCGTGAAGAGATGACCCGCGACCCGAAAGTTTTCATCATGGGCGAGGATGTCGGTCTGTACGGCGGAGCCTACGGCGCGACCCGCGATCTCTACAAGGAATTCGGCGAATGGCGCGTGCTCGATACGCCCATCTCAGAAGCCACCATCGGTGGCGCGGCTGTCGGCGCGGCAATGGCTGGGATGCGCCCCATCGCCGAGATCATGTACGTGGACTTCACCCCGCTTGCGATGGATCAGGTCGCCAACCAGGGCGCGAAGAACCGCTACATGTTCGGCGGCAAGACCAGCGTCCCGATGGTCATCCGCACCGAAGGTGGCGCAGGTCGCGCCATCGCGGCGCATCACTCGCAGAGTCTCGAATCACTCTGGACGCACTTCCCCGGCATTTATGTCGTCATGCCGTCCACGCCCTACGACGCGAAGGGTCTGCTCAAAGCCGCCATCCGCGATGATAACCCGGTGATGTTCATCGAACACAAAATGTTGTATAAAGAAAAGGGCTTCGTCCCTGAAGAGGAATACATCATCCCCTTTGGCGTCGCCGACATCAAACGCCCCGGCAAAGACGTGACCCTCGTCACTTACTCGCGCATGGTATTCCGCGCCCTCGAAGCTGCCGAGAAATTGGCAGCCGAAGGCATTGACGTGGAAGTCATCGACTTGCGCACGCTCAAGCCGTTGGACATCAACACCATCGTCAACTCGGTCAAGAAGACGGGACGGCTGGTGGGCGTGACCGAAGCCTACGAAAACACCAGCTTCATCAACGAAGTCATGGCGCAGGTCAATGAGCAGGCGTTCGATTACCTCGATGCCCCGATGATCCGCGTTGCCGCGGCGAACGTCCCCGTGCCGCGCGCCGAAATTTTGGAAGACCAGGCAATCCCGAACACAGCCCGCGTGATGGCGGCTTGTAGAAAGGTAGTGAGCTAATGGCTGAAGAGTTCTTCGTCCCCAAGTTAGGACAAACCGTTGAGGAAGTCATCATGGTTGGCTGGCTCGTCGAAGACGGCGCAAAGGTCAGCCAGGGTGAGGCGGTGATGGAAGTCGAAACCGACAAAGCTGTCTTTCCCGTCGAAGCCAACGCCAAGGGCTACATTCACCTTGGACCCTACAAAGCGGGCGACACGATTCCCGTGCTAACGGTGGTTGCAATCATCGGCAAGCAGGATGACAAGTTCGAGGTCAAGGGGTCGGCTCCCGCTGTCGAAACAGAATCAACTCCCAGCGCGGAAGTCGCAACCGCGCCCGCGCCTGTTGCTGAGTCCAAATCTGAATCCCCCGACCGTGTCTTCGTCTCGCCCCGCGCTAAAAAACTTGCCGCCGAAACCTCGGTCGATGTGAACAAGGTCACGCCCAGCGGCTATGAAGGAATCCGCGTGACCGAGCGCGACGTGCGCGATTACCTCGCCCAGCAGCCCAAAGCTTCGCCCGTTGCCCAGCGCATGGCGGCGGATGTGGGTGTGGATCTGCGCGAAGTGGCTGGCAGCGGACCCGGCGGACGCATCGTCAAGCAGGACGTGGCTCGCGCCTCCCAGCCGACAGTTGCTCCTGTTTCCCAAGCCTTGCCTGTCGCTGACGTCATCGAACGCATCCCGCTCAAAGGCGTGCGCGGAATCATCGCCGAGCGCATGGGAGCCAGCGTTCACACCACCGCCCGCGTCACCCTCGTGATGG
>CAILWD010000702.1 GCA_903837815.1 uncultured Chloroflexota bacterium
GAATCCCAACAATTCTTCTCTTCGGGCGGGAAGGAGTTTGCCCAATCCTCTGTCAACCCTTGACCTTTGTCGCCGTGACAGGACATGCACATGCCCCAGTAGGCTTGCGCCCCTGTGTCGGCTTGTGCTGGCGGATACACCGTCGGTGGCTGGGCAAGGCGGCTGGAATCGAATGTGGGGGCGATCGAAACAATGACGGTGGCGGTGGGCTGTTGTAAAGCGGTGGATGTCCTCGTTAGGCTGGACGCCAGAAATACAAGAGTGAAAATGCCAGTAGCAATGAAGAAAATTGCGCGACGCATAATGTTGGATTATACAACGGCGATAAGTCTGACGTGGCGGTTAGAGCGTCATCAAAATGATGGCAACCAGGGCTGAGGCAACACCGATCCACTGTCCGCGGGTGAGGCGTTCGCGGAGGAAGATCCACGCCAGCATGACGGTGACGCCGGAGAAGAGGGAACTCAACACCGAGGCAACGTCCAGCCGCCCGGCCTGCCCCGACAGGATGAAGAAAACATTCCCGGCCACGTCAAAGAGGCCGTTGAGGATCAGGAAGGGCCAGGCGGAAGTGTCTTCCACTTTCAACGGGATGCGGCTAATGAGCACATACCCTGTAATCATGACCGAGCCTCCCAGTCGGGATGCAATCATCGGCCAAATCCTGGCGCCTGTGTCGGTGGACTCGTGCATGAGGATGAAATACAAACCAAAACAAATTCCCGCCAGCATGGGCAGTTTCAAATCTGAGAGATGAGAGAGAATATCCTTCATGCCGCCTTCGCTCTGCGATACCAGCCAGACTGCGGCAAGTGCGAAGACAAACCCCAACATGGTCAAGCCTTTGGGTAATCCTTCCCTGAACATACCCACAACAACCGGCAACATGGCGGCAAGCAATGAAGAGACGGGCGCGGAGATGCTCATCAACCCCTGGGTCATGGAATGATACAACAGCATCAAGCCAAATGTGCCGATTATGCCTGCGATTGCGGCAGGCAGCCACACTTCCAGGCTGGGAAGTGTCTCTCCAAAAACGCCAAGGACGATGAGCAAAAAGAAAACGCCGGCGACTTCGCTGTAAAAGACCGCGCGATATGCGCCCGTTTTACGAGACGCGATTCCCCCGGTAAAGTCACCTGTTCCCCAGCCAAGCGCAGCACAAAGGCCGAATATTATGGACAACAAAGCACCCTCCGTTTATTTTTCTATCAAAGCACGTTTCAACCCGGTTCAAATTATCCCGGTAATTTTGGACTCTTATTTCCCCGCCGCCTTTGCCCTGTCCAGCGCTTTTTGCGCATTCTTCAACAGCGGCATATCAATCATCTTGCCATCCAGCGAATACGCGCCTTTGCCTTCTTTTTGACTCGCCTCGAAGGTTTCGACGATACGTTTGGCGTAGGCAATCGCTTCCGCGTTGGGGGTGAAGGCGGTCTGCACCGGCTCGACCTGCGCCGGGTGGATGATTTGCTTTCCGCTGAAACCAAGTCGCGCTCCGAATTCTGCTTCGGCGCGAAGAGACGCGATGTCACGATAATCGATGGTGACGATGTCAATCGCCTGCAAATCGTTTGCAGCGCAAGCCACCACCACAGCCTGTCGGGCGTAGAGCAATTCGGTCGCGTCCTTTGTGCGGGTTGCGCCAATCGAAGCGGCAAAGTCCTCGCCGCCGAAGATGATGGCGTCCAGTCGAGGATGGGCGGCAATTTCTTTCAGATTCAAAATCCCTTTGGCGGTTTCCACGCCGATCAACACGCGGATGGAATTAACCTGCCAGCCATATTTCAACTCCGCCGCTTCGATGATCTGGCTTGCCCATTCCACCTGCTCGAAGGATTCGACCTTGGGAATCACAATCCCATCGGGATGATGCGGCAGGACGGCTTCGATGTCGTCCTTTTCCCAGCCAGAACCAACCGAGTTGATGCGCGCCAGTTTTTCGCTTGCGCCAAAATCCAATTCCTGCAAAGCCTTTGCAATCGTGGTGCGCGCCTCGGCTTTTTTGTTGATGGCGGTTCCGTCTTCCATGTCCATGCAAACACAGTCCACGCCGAGGGTGATAGATTTGGTAATCATTTTCCAGTTGTCGCCGGGCATGTATAGAAGTGCGCGTCGAGCGTGCATGTTCTTTCTCCCATTTTTGGCAAGTTAGGAAAAATGAAACGCCCAGCAAGGCGTTCCACAAGATGCGTCAAGTATATAACGATTAATTGAAAACCGCCACCGGAAAGGGTGGCGGCTCAGGCTGTTCAAGTTGATGGCGCTTTTTATGTTACGGCCTACTGCCGAGGACGATGGTCACATCCACCCGTTCGTCGCCGCGCAGGACTTGCAGAACCACCGAGTCGCCGGGGCCTTTGTTGGTGATGAGGTAGGCGAGCATTTCATCGAAGGAGCGGACTTCGCGCCCGTCGATGCCGACGATCAAATCGCCGCCGCCAAACAGGTTTTGGATGCCGGTCTCTTCCCTGCCGGGGATGATTCCCGCCTGATCCGCGGGTCCGCCGTTCACCACGTCGGTTACATACGCGCCGGTGTAGGATTTCAAGCCCAAAGCCTCGACCACCGGCAGGGTCAGTCCTTCGCTCGGCATGGCTGATATTCCAAGGTATGGATAATCATATTTCCCCTTTTCGATCAATACAGGCGCAACCCTTTTCACCATGTTAACCGAAACGGCAAAACCGATTCCCGAATTGATGGGTTCGCCGCTGTCGGTGAAGTTGGTTGTGCGGATGGCGCGGTTGATGCCGATCACCTCGCCGTTAATGTTGAAGAGCGGGCCACCGGAATTGCCGGGGTTGATCGCCGCGTCGGT
This sequence comes from uncultured Chloroflexota bacterium, assembly GCA_903837815.1. Lineage (GTDB taxonomy): Bacteria > Chloroflexota > Anaerolineae > Anaerolineales > Villigracilaceae > Villigracilis. The sequence continues at coordinate 2,822 of CAILWD010000702.1, forward strand.
CTGAATGATGTCGCCGGCGGTGAAGAAATTTCCCGCAGATGTCTCATGGGCGGAGTCCAGCGTGCGCCCCAAAGCGGAGATGATTCCCACAGTCATGGTGCTGTTCAACCCGAAGGGGTTACCGATTGCCACCACGGTCTGACCAACCTGGAGCGTGGTCGAATCACCCAACGGGAGCGGATGTAGTTCGGAGCCGGGGGCATCCACTTTGACAACTGCGATATCCGAATCGAGGTCGGTTCCAATCACTTCCCCGTATGCCATGTAACCCGAAGTGAAGCGAACCTCAACCGTGTTCGCGCCTTCGATGACGTGATAGTTGGTGACAATATTGCCCTGCGCGTCGTACACAAACCCCGACCCCTGTCCCGTGTCGGTGATGATGGCAACCGCACCGGGGCTGACGTTTTGAAAAAGAGCCACCAACCCTTCCTGGTCGGAGGCAGGGTTGACAGCGTTCGATTGAATGGGCGCAACCGGCGCCACTGGCGCCATCGCGGTCGGTTGCGAAGCCTGCCCCCCCACCGATTGACAGGCAAGCATGGCAAGCACCAAAACCGCCAAAGCCAGCACGACTTTTCGTGTTCTCATAAAATACTCCTGTTTACTTTTAAAACTTGATGCGAGCGACTTCTTCAAGCAACTCTCTTTGCTTGGACGAGAGGTATTTGGGAATTTGTACCTTCAACCTGACATACAGATCGCCCTTGGTGGATGGGCTTTTCAAATGCGGCATCCCGCGCCCGGCAAGACGGAAGACCTGTTCGGGCTGGGTACCGGCAGGGATGTTCAACTTGACCTTGCTGGTGGGTGTATCCACTTCGGCGTCGCCCCCTAAAATCAGGGTAAACACGCTCAGAGTGGACGTGATATACAAGTCGTAGCCATCGCGCTCGAAGCGGTCTTCATCTGTGATATTCACGATGAGATAGAGGTCCAGTCCTTCGGGTCCCGCACCTGCCACGCGGACTTTGGAACCGGTCTTCACTCCGGCGGGGATTCTCACCTGCAATTTGCGTCCGCTGGTTTGCAGGTTGCGGATTGTGCCGTCGTACGCCTCCTGAAAACTGATCTGCACTTCCTGCTGATAACCCGCCTGCTGTTGCTGCGCCGTCTGGTTGCGGATGGAGGAACGCATGGCTTCGCCGAAGATGGCCCGGAAAAAATCAGAGAAACTGCTGCCTCCGCTGCTAAACATATCATCCATGTTGACCGAAGAACCGCCCCCGCCCGCCCAATCTTCCCAGCGGAAATCGCCGGGGCGCCCACCTCTCGTGCGGAAATCGGAATACGCGCTCCCAAGCTGGTCGTAACGGGCGCGTTTGGTCTCGTCGCTCAGAACCTGGTAGGCTTCGTTGATCTCCTTGAACTTTTCCTCCGCCTTTTTATCGCCGGGATTTTTGTCGGGATGATACTGCATGGCAAGTTTACGATACGCTTTGCGGATGTCGTCCGCGCCGGCTTTTCGGTCCACGCCGAGAACTTTGTAGTAATCCTTGTAATCCATAATGCTATTGTTATCACCGCGCCGGTGGAGAGTCAAGCGCACAAAAGGCATACTAACGGAACTCTAACCTGTGTTTTGTGATACAGTTGTGAAAATATTTCGTCATTGCGAGGGCGACGCTCTCCGCCCGCCAGGGCAGGTGTCGTCGGGGAAAAACACCCTCCTCGCAATGACATACGAGGAAACGATGAAATCAATATGTGTTTTTTGTGGGTCTTCGGACTCGGTTCATGCGGATTACAAAGCTGCCGCCTACCAATTGGGAAAACTGCTTGCAGAAAGCGGAATCCGCGTGGTGTACGGTGGTGGCAAGACTGGCTTGATGGGGAGGGTGGCGGATGGCGCAGTGGATGCGGGCGGAGAGGTAATCGGCGTCATCATCCCTTCAATGAATACGCCGGCGCTGGCGCATACCGGCATCACCCGTATGGACGTCACCCCGCACATGCATGCGCGCAAGGCGCGGATGCACGAACTCTCCGACGGGTACATTGCCCTGCCCGGCGGATTCGGCACCTGGGACGAACTCTTCGAAACCGTCACCTGGGCACAGACCGGGGCTCACGAAAAACCCGTCGGCTTGCTCAACGCGCGCGGATATTACTCCCCCCTGCTGGCGGCAATGGATCACGCTGTTGCCGAGGGATTTATCTTCAAAGAGCATCGGGACGCGATTTGCTGCGAGGCGGAACCGCATCAACTACTGAATGCCATGAACAAATATGCCCATCCTCATGAGGCGGTCAAACGTTGGATGCGGGAGGAATAATTTTTATACGGTCAGAATCATCGGCTCGCCGTTGGTGACGATGACCGTATGCTCGAATTGCGCCGCGATGGTTCGGTCAGTTGTCCGCAGCGACCAGCCATCGGCTTCTTCGATGACGCGCCCCTTGCCTGTGGTGAGGAACGGCTCGATTGCCAGAACCAATCCCTCCTTCAAAACGTATCGGTCACGCGGCTTAAAATAATTAAAGACCTGCATCGGCTCTTCGTGCAGGTGGCGTCCAATGCCGTGACCGGTCAGGTCGTAGATGACGCCATAGCCGTGACGCTTTGCCTCGGTCTGCGCCGCCTTGCCAATTTGGTTAATGGTCTGCCCGGCGCGCGCCGCTTGAACCGCCTTCTCCAGCGCAGACTTTGCCGCCGCCATGATTTTTTCGTACTCAGGCACCTGCGCCGCGACAACCATCGAAGCGCCGGTGTCGCCGAAGTAGCCGTCCATTTCGGCGGAGACGTCGATGTTGATCAACTCGCCTTGGCGCAAAACATGGTCGCCGGGAATGCCGTGTGCGATGACCGGCGAAACGCTGATGCAGGTGATGCCAGGAAATTGATACAAACTCACCGGCGCAGAATTCGCCCCCGCCTTGTCGAGAACCTCCCTGCCGATTTCATCCAACTCCACTGTGGTCATGCCGGGCTGAACGGCTTCCATCATCGTCTGCAACGTCACCGCGCAGATGTGGCCGATGGCTTTCAAGCCTGCGATGTCTTCTTCGTGTTCGATAATCATAACGATTTCACTTTTTCAACCCAAACTGCTTGACTCGAATCCAGGTTCGCACAAGGGGGGTTTGAAAACTCCATTCGTTTTTATCCGCTTTGAGAATGTCGCGGTGTCCCAAAATCCGCAATGCCCGCTGGCGGACTTTGGAAGCCTGCATGAAATTCTCTTTCTCCAAAACTTTGTTCAATTCCTTCAAACCAAGGCTGCCGTTTTTTGCTCTCGCAATTGCGCCCATGATGACTCGCTGCGCTTCGTCGGTGTCGGGACCCTCCCACAAATCCTGAAAATAGGCGGTGGCGGAAACCAAAACAGATTCCAGCGCCTTCGACACATCCTTTTGATTTGCATGGAAGTGATGCGCGTCATTCTTCGCATTAACCAAGTCACGGCAGACCGCTTGAATCAAATACGGCTGGCAGGCGGTGGTGTCGAGAATATCCTGCACAGCCTTGTCCGAGTAGACCAACGGATAATCTGGGATAGGCTTTGTAATCAGTTCGCGTGCTTCGCTTTCGCTCAGCGGGTTGATCTTGACCACACGGGCGTTGATGAGATGATGACTCCATATGGGATTCAAATCCTCGAAGGTGTGTGCGCCGCTCAAAAGCAAAGTGAGGCGTGGATGGTTCTGCAAGAACGTGCGCAGCATCTGAAAGAGGCGTTCATCCACGCGCCCGTCGTTCAGCATTTTCTCCAGATATTCGTATTCATCGAGGTTGAGCAAAATCCAGCGCTCGCCAATGGTCCCTTGTATTTTTTTCAACCACTCGGCAAAGGCGGAGTAGGGGCTTGCGTCCAAAGTGGCACGTGACAACTCGCCAAATTCCATACGACGAAACAGCAGGGCATCGGAGCGGATTTTCTCAGCAATTTTATAAAGCAGGCCTGCCGCGTCTTTATCCAGCGCAGATTCCTGCAAATCCACAGCGACTGGAATCACCTGCGGACCGAGCGTCTCAGGCAATTGCCGTAACACCGAGGTCTTACCCGTGCGACGCGCACCAAAGAGCAAGATAGCCGGACGCTGTTCGGCTGGGCTGACTAACTCCTGCTCCAACGACTTGAAGACATCGCGACGGTCCCGGAAGACCTTGCTCTTTGCATCCAACGGGCGACCTGCGACATAGACATTGGGAATGGATTCCTGTTTTTGCAGAGCAGCAAACTCACTCGCGAGCAAGGATTCCCACACTTCAAGCGCGGGAGACATCAAACGGGCAATTTGTTGGTTCTTATCAAAAGCAAAGTCCTGACGCATAGACCGGGTCGCATTTAGGGCCAGGCGCAATTGTTCCTGACGGTTATAAAGCGTATCGCTTTCAATGGAGGCTTTGGTATGCTTGCTAATGGCTTCCAAGCCCAATAAAAGGCCCTTGTTTTTAGACGCAGCGCGAGTTTTAGGCGGAAGCCATGACAATGTTTCACTGATGGAGGCAATGTGATCAAGATTCTTGGATGTTCTCACATCGTAAACTGTCAATTCAAGCAGGGCGCGTTGAGCAGCCCATCCCTGACGGAAAGAACTCGCCACATAAGCGATACATTTAATGCCTTCTTCGCGATTCTCCTTACCAACAGAAATTATCTGTCTATCAAGGCCAAGTAATGGCAACCAAATAAGTTCATCCCACATCACAGGCGAGAGGTTTAAAGTTCTTCTTGCAGATAAGTGGGAGAGAAGAAAAGAATATGAAGTTTCAATTATGTAGTTCAACAAACGAAAATATCCGATTAATGCGCTAATACCCCACATCGCTCCGCCGACACCCCCCCATATCACACTACCAGCCACACCCCACACCATTCCAAAAGCCACACCCCAAACCACACCCCAGTCCATGCCCCACTCCACGCCAACCGCTAAGCCAACCGCAAACCCAAAAGCTATACCACCTATTACACCAAATGTTACCCCACCCATAACAACTTCTACACCACCTGCCACGCCAAACGCCACGCCAAATGCTACACCACCTGCCACGCCAAATGCCACACCAAGCGTCAGACCAAACACCACACCAACAATTACACTGCACGCTATTCCAACAAAAACGCCCCATATCACGCCAAACCAATCCACCCCAAAACCCAGCAGCATAAAAATATTTGCACTAAAAAAGGTTAATGGCCATGGCATAATTAGAATATGAAATATAGCAAAATGGATTAGAGTACGAAATTCGGGACGTTCCTTGCTGTGTTTCCACAACGTGAAAATATCCGCGTTTGAAAAAATACCTATGCCTGAAAAAACTCCAGCATCTGAGGCTACTTTTGAGTCTATTTGATAGATATAGTGGTCAAGGGTAACAGGTTTGAAGAAGACCCAATAAAGGAAACGCAGGAGATCGCGGGGAAACGAAAGGGGTTTCATAAGGCTTCAGGTATCCTGTGTAAATTTCCAAGTATCAAATATCAGGAAGGTTTCGAGAGAAGGAGGCGAAGCCACGGCTCGAATATTGAAGACGAGATAAAGCCAAACAAAACCAAACAAATGAAACCAAAAATGATCCAACCAAGAATGGCGGCGGTACGGTCACTGGCGTCTTTGTTTTTCGCTACTTCCAGAATGAAGCGTCCCAAGGCAGTTGGAAAATCAATGAAGATGGAAGTCAGGATTTTCTGAATCAGAGGTGGCGGGTTATCCTTCGGCACAAAGGGTTTGATTTGCTCCACGCGCTTTTCGTATTCTGCTTTCAACTCAGTCCAATTGATGGTTTGATTTTCCTTTGCTTCATATAGCAATTGCGCAGCAATCTGCAAATGGGCGGGGTGATAGCCAGCCAATTTGAAAAGTTTGCCAATTTCATCCTCCGCGAAGGGACGGTCTATGTTATGCGCCAAAAGTGTTCGCGCTTCGAGATCGGTAAGATTTCCTAATTCGAGGTAAATGAAAATGTTGTGGAAGGTTGAAGTGAGGTTGCCCTGTTGAATTAATTGTCCTAATGAGGTTTGAGATGCCGTAATGAAAGCCAATTTGCTTCCACTGCCAAGGCTGCGCCATACTTCAAAGACCTCGTCTGGAAACTGGTCTTTGTGCTTGGTCAGGTGTTCGAATTCATCGAGACATAAAACAGGGTAAATGCCATTGCAATTCAAATCCTCCACTGCTTCCTGAAAATCGGGGAGGGTTGGTTTGGCTGAAACCTTCAACTCTCCCAAAACACACTTGAGCAAACCTTCCAATTTGTGGCAGTGTGCGTCTTGCAGGTCAACATAAACAAAGCGGTATTTTTCAGACTGTGTCAGTCGTTGTTTGTAAATCTGCGTGACGTGATAAAGAAGGGATGATTTTCCCATGCGGCGCTCCCCCACCACCTGCACATGCTGTAACTGCCCGCTGGAAGCTGTCTCCAGCGCGGAGAAAATTTCCCGCAATTCCTTCGTCCGCCCGATGAACTGAGCTGGGTTTGTGATCCGTCCGCCGTAGGTAAATGGGTTGGGCACGAGTATCCATCCAAGGAATGTTTTCTTTATCAGGACTTTCGCCCCGCCTCGCTTTTCAATATAATCCTGAGCGTTAGCGAAGGACTCCATACCTGAAATCAGAGATTCTTCGCTTCGCTCAGAATGACAAACGAAAGTCTTATTTATTTTACAACAAAAGGTCCAAATCACCTTGTCAGTTTTTCGAGAATCACCTTCTTCAACTCTGCCTGCACATCATCCCACTTCTGCTCCGAGTTGACCACCACCCATCGTTGCGGCTCGGCTTTGACCATTTCCAAATATCCAGCGCGGACTCGCTCATAGAATTTGACTTCATGGTCATCCATACGATTCCACTCGGATTGATTTTGCTTTTTTCGCCGCAAGCCAACTTCCACGTCGAGGTCGAGCAAAATCGTCAGGTCGGGAGTCAAGCCGCCGGTGGCGTAGCGCACCAGTCCGCGCACCTGTTCCAAATCCTGCTGGTGACCGTAGCCCTGATAGGCAATCGTCGAGTCGTAATAACGGTCAGAGATGACGATCTCGCCTGCCGCCAGCCTCGGCTGGATGACTTGCTCCACGATCTGCGCGCGCGCAGCCTGGTAGAGCAGGGTCTCTGTCCGCGGGTGCATTTCGGTATTCTTCAAGTCATGCAGAATATCGCGGATTTGCTCGCTGATGGACGTGCCGCCCGGTTCGCGGGTGGAAAAAACGGCGTAACCCTCGCCGCGTAAAAATTCCACGAGCAGGGGGATGTGCGATGTCTTGCCGGAGCCTTCGGGACCTTCGAGTGTGATGAACATAGGGATAGTATAAGGTAAACAGGTAAAAAAAGTACACAGGGAAAATAAAAGGCGTTTGCCTTGTTCCCTGTGTACCTGTCTACTTGTGTAACTTCTCCTACTCCCTAAAAATTCTCACATGCCTTCTGGGTTCTTTGCCGTACGAGTGAGAAACCAGTTCGGCATTGCGCGCCATTTCGTGTTGCAGCCTTCGCACCAGCGACGTGCCGGGCGGTAAATCGACCCAGCGCTCGCCGTTAAGGACGGCCGCAATGGCGCGTTGCGTATCTTCGCGAATGTCATCCATCTTGTCGCGGGGGTGTTGTTGTTCGGTCAGGTTGAAAAGGTCGCCCAAAAACTGCTCGACCTGCGCCATGGTGTTCGCCCGTAAAACGTAAATCGGCATTCCGCGATGTTCGGCTTCCATCACCGTCTGCTCGCGGTTGCGGTAGTACGTCCGCAGGGTGACGAGGGCGTCGGCTTCGGCTACGTCGGTGACGATGACCGCCGGCACGCTGAGGCGTTTGGCGGCTTGCATGAGCCGGTTCCGCGCCACACCGTAGGCAAAGACTCGCACGGTTCGCAAGGCGGATGTGACGACGCTCGAAGGTGGATTCTGCCCTTCGGAAGCAGAATCAGGCTGAGGCGCGGAGAGAGGTTGGGGCGGCGGGCTGACGGGTTGACGTCCGCGTCGGGATTTTCCAACTTCCCGCGCTTCCATTTTTGTTCGCGGAGCGGGAGCCGATTTCTCGATGACGATGTTGCCTTCGTCGTCTCTCATGCGGACTTCGGGCAGTTGGGGCGTTTCGCGCAAAAGCGAATCCACCGACTCGGTGATGTCGAGGTGAACGGCGAATCGGTCGCGGTTTTGGATTTCGATGACCACGTCGAAGGTGGGCGGCGAGCGGCGTTCCAACACGGTTTTTTGGGTGCCGCGTCGTCGGGCTTCTTCGTCCGAGAGCGTGACCGCTTCGATGCCGCCGACGAGGTCGCTGAGGGTGGGGTTGAGCAGGAGATTTTCCAGCGTTTGCCCGTGCGCCGTGCCGATGAGTTGGACTCCGCGCTCGGCGATGGTGCGGGCGGCTTGCGCTTCGAGTTCGCGCCCGATTTCGTCGATGACGATGACTTCGGGGTTGTGGTTTTCGACGGCTTCGATCATCACCTCATGCTGAAGCATGGGTTCGCGCACTTGCATTCGCCGCGCCCGACCAACGGCGGGGTGCGGCACGTCGCCGTCGCCGCCGATTTCGTTGGACGTGTCCACGATGACGACGCGTTTGTTTTCGGCGAGGATGCGGGCGGCTTCGCGCAGCAGGGTGGTCTTGCCCACGCCGGGGCGTCCGAGAATCAGCACGGACTTGCCCGACTCGATGATGTCTTGAATGATGTCCACTGTGCCGTAGACGGCGCGACCCACGCGGCAGGTCAAGCCGACGACGGTTCCCAGCCGGTTGCGGATGGCGGAGA
>CAILWD010000703.1 GCA_903837815.1 uncultured Chloroflexota bacterium
AAGATTTCGCCGTTCTTGCGCAGGTAACGTTTTTCAACGTTGTAGTGCGGGCGCTTGCCTTCCATCAATTCGATGAACAGTTCCCTGTCTGCCTGCGCGTCGGGCGGATAAACGTTGTCGCTGTCGTTGCGCTGTTTTAACTCATCTTCGCTGTAGCCAGACATCGCGCAAACCGCGGCGTTAACCGCCAGGATTTTCCCTTCGAGAGACATGACCGCCATGCCAATCGCGGAGCTCTCGAAAGCGGCGCGGAAGCGCTGCTCCATCTGCTGGCGCTCGGCTTCGCGCTGCTGCAAGGCATCGGTCATCTGGTCGAACGAATGCGCCAGCGCGGTCAGTTCGCCCAATCCGCGCACGCCTGAAACGCGCGCGCTCAAATCGCCGTCCTGCACGCGCTTGACCACATCCAGCAAATTGTTCAGCGGATGCAGGAACATCGTCTCGCTGACCCACCACGCGATTGCAAACGCGAACGCGACCACCAATCCCAGCAAGCCCAGCTTCCAGCGCAGGTTGGCGTAGGCTTGCGCGTACAACTCGCGCACTGGATATCCCAAATGAAGAATGGCGGAATTTCCCAGCGGGATGATCGTGTGCAGGCGGGATATGCCATCGAAATCTGCACCTTCGACGACGGTTTCACCTGCTTGAAGGGAGCGGAACCAGTCCAACCCCGAGGCTGTCAGCCCGCCAACCGGCATTTTCTCCCCGCTGACGGTTCGCCACAACGCCGCGCCATCCGGCGCAAGCAAGGTGACAGACGCGCCGTCTGGCAACGAAATTTCGCTTTGCCAGATTTCCATCCAGCGCGTCTCGAAGGTTGCGACAATAACGGTTTGGACTTTTCCATCCAGCGAAAGCGCCGGGTAGGACACGCTCACAAACGGCAGACCTGTGGACGGGTTCAGCCGGTACACGCCGGCAGACAAATCCAAAGTTTGGAGCGCGGACTGAAAATGCGACTGTAATGCGATGTTTCTGTCACCCTGCACCGGGTTGACCGCGCAATAAATATTACCCTGCGCATCTGCCAATGCCAGGTTGACCGCGTCTGGAGCCAGCCGTTCATAGGCAAAACGCAGGGCGGTAAAAGTTTGCGCGCAATTGTTGGAGCCGCGTATGTCATTAAGGCGCACCAGGTCGGCGAATACCGCGCGCGTTTCAACGAGCAAATGGTCGAAGTCGCTCTGCGCATGGTCGATAACGCGCACGCTCTCCAGTTCCCTTTCGTTGATGGTTTGTCGAAGATCGCTCCATGCCCCAAAGACCTGCACGCCCAAAGCCGGGATGACCACCAGCAATACCAGCAGGAACAACCGCGCGCGCGCTGTGTTATAAAGCCTGATTTTCGGGGGTTGTAATGTCATGGCGAACTCCAACGTTTTTACTTTGGACTCGGACAGCTTGCTGTCCAAGTGATTTCATCAGCAGGCGGATGGATTCCAGAAGTTGCTGTCCAAAGCATTACTTATCCCATCTTCCCTGCATCAGCGGCGCGGCATCCTGCGCGGCTTGCGCAAGCGCGTCGGCGGCAGAGGCTTCATTGTTCCAGACCTTTTCGATGGCTGGGCGAATGGCATTATCCAGAATTTCCGCATAATTCCGCAGGTAATATGATGGAATGGGCGTGGAATAATTCAGAACATAATCGGTGAACGCCGGCTGCGACTCGAGCGGGTGGGCGCGGTTATCGAGCCATGTTTTCATTTTATCCGGTTCGGTGTAATAGGCTTTTTGAAGCGGCATCCACAGCCCGCGCGCGAACAAATCCACGGCTTGCGGGTTGTTGTGGAATTTATAGAAACGGATGGCGGCGTCCTTGTTATGTGTGTCGGCAAAGATGACCGTCGGCGAGCCCAGCACCACTGTCACCGGGGATTTGAACTTCGGCAGGACAGCCACCCCGAAGTTCAAATCCTGCAGAGAGGCATAGTCGAGCAGACTCCATTGCCCGGAAATGTGCATGGCAAGGTTGCCAGTTTGGAACATCGTCACGTAGCCCGGCAGGTTTTTGTCCTGCGCCGGCGTGGGCGCGACGTGTTCCACCCACATCAAATCGGCGAGCGACTGGATTGCCTCGACGGCTTGCGGCGAATCGAGCAATAATTTCGTGCCGTCGTTATTAACCACCTGCCCGCCGTTGCTGAAAATGAAGGGATAGAACGTCCAGCCTTCGTGGATTTTATCGAACGCCGCGCCGTAGGCGGCGATCTTTTCGGCGTCGAACCCTTCGTCGGCGGGATGTTTGCCGTCGGCGTCCATCGTTAATTTTTTGGCGGCATCCACGAACTCAGCCCAGGTCCATGCTTTGGCTGGGTCGGCGGGCGGATAGGGGACGCCGGCTTTGTCGAACAAATCCTTGTTGTAGAAAAGGAGCGATACTTCGACGGCGGTGTTCAGACCGGCGATGCGTCCGTTTCCGAAGTAATAACGGGTCTCCGGCAATGCCGATGAAAGCAATGGGTCGGTTTCGATCAACTCGGTCAGGTCGAGAATTTTGCCTTCCTGCGCCCAGAGCGGAGCCTGCAAACTTGGGAAATATCCCACATCCGGCATCTGTCCCTGTTTCTCCATTGCGGTAATCCGCGCCAGATAATCCTCATATGAAATTTGAATGGCTTCCACATCGATGTCGGGGTTTTGTTTCTCGAACTCCGCCACCATGCCCTCGATGGCGACTCTTTCCATCTCCGATCCCCAATAGGTGAATTTGAGATGGGTCACATTTGGGGGTGGAGTCGCCGTTGGCTGGCAGGCTGCCAGGAGTAATAAGATGGAGGCTGTCAATGATAAGAGGGAAATTTTGAAGCGCATGCAGGCCTCCTGAGATGGATATTGTAGCAAACAAGACGGATGCCACCTAACGCCGCGCGTCACCAGATGCCTGGATAATCGTCACGTTTGTATTTTACCCATCATAAGGGAAAACCCAACCAGCCTTCCCCGTCATTGGGGGAGGCTGGCACTGGTCAAGTGGACAGGTCTACCACTCCTTGAGCCAGGCTTCATTCAAGTCATATTCCGTAAAGCCCATTGCGGCGTACAAATTGCCAGCCCGCTCCGAGTAAGAACTGACTGCGCAGAGCGTGGCTCCCAAGTCACAGACGCGGCGCAAGCCTTCCGCCATGAGCGCCCTGCCGAGTCCTTTTCGCTGGTGGTCGGGGTGCGTGCCGACAGGTTCAAAGGCGGCGGTGCGGGTTACGTCGTCGAACCAAAGGGTCACGAAGGCGGCAAACTCTCCATTTGGGGCAACGGCAACCAGGTCAAGATCGCGGCGGTAGAGCGGAGCGCGTTGGACGTTGCGATACCAGTTCCAGCCCTGGTATTTTTCATCAGGTTCGTCGGGATGGAAAGCCTTCCACGAGAGCCAACTGCGTTTGGGATGTTCATCCACATCGCCGAGCGCGCGGATGGCGTACCCCTCTGCGGGTTGAAAATCAGGGATGGGGTCACGCATGTCGCGGCGGCGTTGTTGTTCGGGAAGCCACTTGCTTTTGGAATATCCGCGACGGATGAGCAAATCCTGCCGCAGGGGATCGCTGGCGTGCGCCCACAACACAAGCCGCTGACAGCATTCGGACTGGGTGGTGGCGAATTGAGTCTCTGCCACCGACATCATTTCCACTTCGAGTTCGGGCGAGCGGAAGTTGGGGTGGATTTCTAAAAATGCTTCGCCTGTGCCGTCGGGGTGCAACGCCGCCGCCAGTTTGCCGTCGGTGGTTTCCCACAAAAAGACGGCGGCTTCGAGATTGAATTTGAAAATATTCTCGTTGACGTGCCAGCGCCAATAATCCCAGCGAAAAACAGGCCACGAAAATTCATGACGATGGTTCAGCAGGAAGACCTCGCGCAAAAACTGGCGGATTTTCCACTGGTCGTTGTCATGCTTGTATTTTCGCTGGATGAGTTTCATATTTTTCTCCTATGGCAAGGATAGCCCGCTTTAATCAAAAACTCCCCCGCCCTGGGGGGAGTGAAAGACTGGTCAAGTGGACAGGCCGTATTAGAGATCAAAAGGGTTTGCCCGTCTTTAAGGCAAACCCTTTTGCTGAAACAAGTCTATGACATATTTTTTTTTACGACAGAGAGATCACCACGCCGGCGCTGTTTCCAGTTCCATTGGACAAACGCCTGTTGGGCATGAACCATTTCGGATATGAGCCTCAACTTCGGTCCTGAAATGCTTGAGCATGTCGCGGATGGGTACCGCGGCAGTTTGGCCCAAGCCGCAGTTTGACGTCCGTTCCATCTCGACCGTCAAAGCAAACAGCGTATCCAGGTCTTCGAGGTTACCCTGTCCCTGTGTGAGGCGGTCTACAATCTCATAGGCGCGCTGGTTTCCAACACGGCAGGGCGTGCATTTGCCGCAGGATTCAAAACGGAAGAACTGCAACAAGACCTTGACGAGATCGACAATGCAGGTATGCTGGTCGCAAATCAACAGAGCGCCAGAGCCAAGCGAAACGCCAGCCTTGCGGAAGGACTCGAAGTCCATGGGCGTATCCTGCAATGCCGCGGGGATGACAGATCCGCTGCTTCCGCCTGTTTGGGCGAGTTTGAGCACGCTACCCGGCCTCATACCTTTGGCGTAAATATTGATGACTTCGCGCAGGGTGATGCCCATCGGCACTTCGATCACACCGCTGAAATTCACATTGCCCATGATAGTATAGACTTTCGTGCCAGGGCTGGAGGGCGTGCCCAGAGATTTGTACCACTCTGCTCCGTTGCGAATGATCGCGGGGACATTCGCCAGCGTCTCTACATTGTTCACAAGGGTGGGTTTATCCCACAGGCCGTTTGTAACAGGGTATGGAGGCCTGGAACGCGGTTCTCCGCGTTTGCCTTCGATGGATTCGATCAACGCCGTCTCTTCTCCACAAACATAGGCGCCCGCACCTGCATGGAGGTGCAGGTGGAAGTTGAAATTCCCGCCCAAAATGTTGTTGCCGAGAAGACCAAATTCCTCCGCTTGAGCAATCGCCTTTTCAAGGCGCTGGTAGGCAAGCCCATATTCGCCGCGGATATAGATAAAGCCTTCGTCCGCGCCAACCGCATACGCCGCAATGGCCATCGCCTCGATGATCTGATGCGGATCACCCTCCAGCACAATACGATCCTTGAATGTGCCGGGTTCGCTCTCGTCTGCATTGCAGACAACGTACTTCTTTTCACCGTTTGCTGCGCGCACAAACTGCCATTTGCGCCCTGTGGGGAAACCCGCGCCACCGCGTCCCTGCAGACCCGATTTCTCGATTGCGAAAACGACATCTTCAGGCTTCATCTCGTTCAACGCCTTGCCCAGGGCTTCATACCCATTGGCAGCAATAAATTCCTCGATACTTTCCGGGTCGATACGCCCCGCCCGCTCCAATACAACACGCTGTTCGGCGGGGTTGTAACCTTTGTGGCCGCGAAGCCAGCCGATCTGCCCGGTCAACAGTTTGGGTGGAGCCAGCAAGTCGTTTACAACACGTCCCTTGTAGAGATGCTCTTCCACCAGGTAACGGCCATCCGACGGTTTGACGGGGCCATACACGGAGGCATCCGGATGCACAATGACCATCGGCAAAATATTAGAATGCTGGACATCATACATCGTGGAGACGTCAATTGTGCTAACAATCACTTCGTCCTGCAGGTTATAAGACTCAACAGCCTCGTTCAGGTTGCGAAGGAGATCAACTGCTCCCAATCGGAGGCTTTCAGGGTCGTTGGAGACCAGTATCATGCTGCGTTTGATTTTCATGATGCCATCCTATTCATAACGTTCCA
>CAILWD010000704.1 GCA_903837815.1 uncultured Chloroflexota bacterium
CTGACGCTGCAATGCTATTACAGCGCAGCAGTTTGGCTGTCCAGGAAATATAAGTTAGATGGCCTGCTCTTGCCTGATATTTTTTCAAAAGAACTTGGGCTAACCCCCGTGGATGATCCCGAAGAAAATCTCCGGTTGCTTGCCAGGTGCCACAAGGAACTGAGTGGCTCGTATGTCAACTGGCTGGCTACTTACCAACACGCCGAACAGGTCTGGCGTAAAGGGTTGGAGTGGAAGCCATCCCGCATGCGAACAAGTATGACTTCAATCCCGACATCCTCGAACACATGCAAGAGCTAAAAAACCGGTTGAGATAGCAGTAACGGTTCTATGCTAATGGGGGAAACCTGCTTCAGATAAATCCATTTGTGTGACGTTAAAATTGGAAAATACTTCGCGCAATGATGTAATATTAGGGGTGTATCGCAAACAAAAGAAGTCGTATAAAATTAAGACATTCGATACTGTCTCGATATTTACATACCTGCTATACTGATTCTTATCATGGGTGGACATTACACCCGCTTTCCCATCAGTTCATCGTCTATGTCAACTTACCTTTGCACGTTGATTGTGGATCCCAACATCAAACGCTTGCAAGAATGCCAGGATTGGTTTCGGCAGACCCAGCCGGAGCAGTACCTGGCTATTGGACGTGGGTTAAGCCAGGCTTTACTAGAAGTGCCGCTGCAAAATAGGGCGCGGGCAGCGCGAGAATGGCTGGACTCAGCAATAAGAGAAAAAGCTCCAGGGCCGGTTATCTGTGCCGATACGGATATTTTGTTTGAGCCATCCTGGCAATTAGATCCGTTGATGATTTTCCGGCAAATAAGCCGTGCGGTACCGGTAGTGGTATTTTGGGCGGGAAAATACGAAAACGGTGTGTTGTCTTATGCTGTTCCAGAACATCAGCATTATCGCACCTGGCGCAAGCCCGAGGTGGAAATCAAAGGAGTGGATGATGTTTTATCGTGACCTTGTGCAATTTGAATCTCTCGAAACTGTCGTCCAGTTGCGCGATGCAGATCAATTAAGCGAAGCGGCACAGTTCGTGAAATCCTATGTTATTTCGGAACGCATGGCCGACCGGATGGTTAACCTAATCCTGCCGAATTTGCAGTTTCAGACGCCTCAGGATAACAAAGGCGTTTTGGTGGTCGGCAATTACGGCACAGGGAAATCCCACTTAATGGCAGTGCTCTCGGCTATAGCTGAATACCAGGAAACCTTGGAATTCATCAGTGATGAGCGTGTTCGGGAATCTGCCCGCGTGCTGGCCGGGAAATTCAAGGTGTTGCGTGTGGAAATTGGCAGCGTAACCCGCAGCCTGCGCGATATTCTGCTGGACGAACTGGGCTTGGCCTTGGAGCGTTGGGAAACCCCATATCATTTTCCGCCTGCCACTGAAGTGACCAACAACAAGAATATTTTGATCGAAGCGATGGGGAAATTCCAAGAAAAGTATCCCGGTTGTGGCATTTTATTGGTTGTAGACGAACTGCTTGAATTTTTACGTTCGCGCGAAGAGCGGGCACTGATCCTTGATCTGGGTTTTTTACGTGAATTGGGCGAGGTCGCAGCACATACACCTTTTCGTTTTGTGGGTGGGGTGCAGGAAACGCTATTTGATTCGCCGCGTTTTGAGTTTGTAGCCAAGCAACTCAACCGCGTCAAAGATCGTTTTGAGCAGGTACACATTGCGCGTGAAGATATTGCTTATGTAGTCTCACGAAGATTGTTGCGCAAAACTGATGAACAGTTGGCGCAAGTTACCGACCATTTGCGCCAGTTCACGCACTTATATAGGCAGATGAGTGAGCGCCTGGATGAATTTGTCCGCTTGTTCCCCATTCATCCTGTATACATTGAAACTTTTGAGCAGGTGACGATTGCCGAAAAGCGTCATGTGCTGAAAACTTTCAGCCATGCTATTCGCGCATTGCTCGATATGGAAGTGCCGACTGACCAACCGGGATTGGTTTCTTATGATCATTACTGGGGTATCGTTCAGGATGATCCGGCCCTGCGTACTGTGCCAGGGATTGCCAGGGTGATTGAGAAAAGTAACGTATTGGCGGGACGAATCCGAAACGCCTACACTCGCCCCAATTTAATGCCGATTGCCCTGCGGATCATCTCAGCTTTGAGCGTACAACGCCTGACCAAGAGCGATATCAATGTGCCGTTGGGCGTAACTGCGGAAGAACTGCGGGATGGTTTGTGTCTTTACTTGCGCCTGCCCGAATCGACCCATGAATTCCTGCTCGACCAGGTGAAAGTGGCTTTGCGCGAGATCATGCGCACGGTACAAGGTCAGTTCATTTCTTTTAATGAAGACAACGGGCAATATTATCTTGACTTGCAAAAAGTGATTGACTTCGATGCCAAAATTGCAGAACGTGGCGAGGCGATTGACCGCTCTGACTTAAACCGTTATTTCTTCGATGCGCTCAAGCAAGCCTTGGACGCCGGTGCTGC
>CAILWD010000705.1 GCA_903837815.1 uncultured Chloroflexota bacterium
ATATTCGCAGGGCTTGGAGAACGCGCCGGGGTTCATCACAATCCCGTTCCATCCTTCTGGATGGTCCTCAGGCGTACACCAGATTTGAAAACCTCCGCTCCCTGCCTCAAAGATTGCCCTCGGATCGGGGTGGGTGGCAATGTCAAGTTGGCGTGCCAGGTCAAGTACGGGTTTCATGCGATGATGTTCAGATTGAATGGTCATGTTTTTTCTCCTTGTTGAATCTATCCGCCGCGCGGACCACTGTATTCGTATGAATGGTGGAATTGTTCTGTGCCCTCAGACCAGCGGGCATGTCCGCTAAAGCCCATGCCGCCTTCGAAGTATTTCAATTCGAAGGCATGATCCGGGAACATCGAGGCAAGCTTATCGATCACGGGGATGGGCGGACTCCAGGCGGTATCGAACTCCATGAATGCCAGCAACGGTTGAGGGTTGGGAAACGGACTGCCACACTGTTGACAGACCCAGACCGTCATGTGTTCGACGTTATGCACGGTTTGACAGAATGAACATTTGGCAGTCTTGCGCGTGACCTCCTTCGAGTGGTCGGGGCGGGTTGTCAGGGATATGCCCCTTGCGTTCCACTTCGATCCCCAAAATTCACAGCACCAGTCATAACCACCGGAGTTAAAGCCATCCTTCAACCAGGGCGTTCCGGGTTCAACGCCATATTCCGCAGCCAGCACATTGAGCTTGGGCTGTCGTTCAGGGTCATCCTTCCCGATGGCAAGGAATTTTTCCTGGTACTCGTTTGAGCGTTGATCCAGTTCCTTGTACATTTTCGGATAGGGGATGATCTTGTCGAAATCCAGGGTGCGGACATCGTTATTTTCACAGGGACCGGAACAGACGGCGTTCAGGATGTTTTCCACATCGGGACCTGTGATGGTCAGTTCGTTTTCAGTCCAGTTAGGCATGAGGTTTCTCCTTGTGTAATTATTGTTCCCTGCCAGACAACCGGATGGATTGGCAGAGATATGGTTGGTTTGGTTGAATATTCGGCTTGATCCTGCACGTCGCACTCCAACGCGATGTCCAGTTCCTCGTCGGTCATGCATTCCTCGACGATGGCCTGCTCCATGCGTGGGTCGGCGCGCGCCAGGCGTTCAGCGTCAGCGGCGGTGCGGATGTTTGGATTGTTTCTTCCATAGCGTGCAAAGTAACCCGCCCCGACGCGGCTTACGAAGGGTCCGATCACTGCCTTATACAAATGTCCGTGAGTTTCTTTGGTGGGGATTGCAGCAGAGCGAAACAGGATGAGATCATCCTCTCCGCGCTTTCCAAGATAGAATGCCATTGCGCCTCCTAAAAATCCCGCAGCAGACCCAGCAGAATTAACTGCTCTTTTTCCTCGACATGCAGACGCAGACTGGTTTCTGTCATGGTCCCAGTCGTCTTGTCTTCACGCAGGAAATCCAGGGTGAAAGAAAAGGAGGATCGCTGATCCAACACAAGATGGTGGTGCGCGAGCCAGAGGGCGTCGTAGAGATGCTGGTCGCCGTCATCCTCATCTTCCGTTTGAAGAGGTATCAAGGCATCGCTTAACGACTGGCTGATCTCCACCTTTTTGGTGAAGCCGAGACAGCCTGCCGCCCAGCCTGCATCCAGCCAGGTGGTGTTCTTGAAGATGGTTTTTGTTGGTTGTGCAGGCATCAAGGCCAGGTTGAGAGTCAATTGCATCTCAGCCTCCCTCGAAACCAAGACCGCGTTCCTTGAGGCTTACCCACTTGTTTTGACCGATAATGAGATGATCTAGCAGGGTGATGTCCAATAATTTACCGGCCTGCACCATTGCGCGTGTCACGGCAACATCATCGGGGCTGGGAGTTGGGTCACCCGACGGATGGTTGTGGCAAACCACAATGGCGGAAGCCATGCGCCCCACAGCCGGTTGAAAGACTTCACCGACCCGCACTTGTGAAGAACTAACCGATCCTTGATAGACCTCGATGTTATCGAGCACACGGTTACGGCGATCCAACAACAGCACACGCAGGTGTTCCTTTTCGAGCAATGCCATTTCGGATTGCACCAGCGCAGCCGCATCCGCCGGTGAGTTAATGCTGGGACGCTCCTCTGCGGGCAGGCTCAGCCGCAGTCCGAGATTCAAGGCTGCCTTGATGCGCACGGCGGTCGCCTGATTGATGCCCTTGACCTTGGCGAGTTCGGCAGGATGGGCCTGATACAAACGGCGGATGTCGTTGTTGAAATGTGTCATCAATTCCTGTGCGATCTCGATCTGCTTTGCCCCGCCGACAACCGCCGCCATGAGTTCCGTGAGATTGCAGGCGGTGGCGTTTTGAGTTACACGATAGGCAGGTTGTTCACGCAGAGGCATGCTTTTGAGTTTGGGCTGTGTATATGCAGTGGATACTTGAAGAAGTGTGTTCATGGTTCTCCTTGGAAAATAAAGACGGCATTGCGCCACTCGCGCAATGCCGTCTTCGTAATCAATTATTTTTGTCCGTTACGCCATTGCCATTTCAGGCAGGCTGATTGTGATGGCTTCGTCCTCCGGGAAGGGGTCTTTGTGTCCCTCCGCCAGCATCGGCATGATGACTGCCGTAAAGTTTCCTGCCTCGATCAGAATCGGTTTTGTGCCATCTGTGATCCGTATCATGAGTTCCCCCCTGCAAGCCTCCGCCGCGCGTTTCAAAAAGGTGGCAGACAACCAGGCCTGTGCATCCTCGCCGCTGGCGGTACCATCCAGGGTGTTGCGACCCTGCCCGGTCTCGGTCTCTGCAGAGGCGATCTTGGCAACACCGTTCACCGCCTTGATGAAGGTGCTTTGCGTACCCATCGCGTTTACCATGCGGATGGACTGCATCAGGCTGGGCTGCTGAACATGGAGGATTGCAATGGCATTCTTTCGCGCCTCATCAAGCAGGGTCATGATCTGCGCCGATGGGAAGTTTCCATCAGCGGTGACGGTTGCGAGGGTCAGGTCTTTGGAAACTTCTGAATTTGCGATGTGGAAGATATACCGATTGGATCCCGAAGTCCCAATGCGGACTGTATCGCGGTCATCCACCAGGGTGGACAACAGCCGGGCAAAACTCAATGGCAGCGAGACGGAGGTTTGTTCCGCCGGTCCCACGATGCATTCGCGTACATGACCTGCTGAATATCCATCTGCGGTTTGCGCTGTCAGCGTTTCTGCATCCAGGGTCAGATGCAGAACTTGCAACACTGCGCGCGAGTCATCTATGGAGGCAAAGGGCAGGACACGCGCCAGGCTGCGGAAGATGTTCCCTGAAAGGGTGGCGATGTTTTGAATGCTCTCCACACCAATGATCGGTAAAGGCTCATCCACGATCCGCAAGGTAGTGCGATTGGATGCGCCTTGGATGATCAATGCATTCTGTTCCACGGTCAATTTGATTTCACCGGACAGAGTCTCGATTACGGCTTTCAAGGTTGCAGCATCCACACATATCGATAAGTCTTCACTGCAATCCACATTCACGCTGGAACGAGCGGCGGTCTCGCCGTTGAAACAGGACAGGTGCAGGATGCCATCTGTATTGACATCCAAGCGAACGAGAGAGAAGGCTGCCATCAAAGCGCTCTTCGTGCTCGCTCGGGTAACTGCGTTCAGTGCGGCATTCAATAGGTCTTGTTGAAGGGTGATCATTTTTCATCTCCTAAAAATTGAGTGGAAGTCCTGATGGACTTCCGCTCGTGATTTGGGTTATTACGGAATATCATCTTCCGCTGGATCAAGTTGTGCCACGGATGGTTCATTGCCGTTCTTGTTGTCCAGAAAATGAATCTCGTATATCTTG
>CAILWD010000706.1 GCA_903837815.1 uncultured Chloroflexota bacterium
CATGTGCTGACGTGCTTTGGTTTAGAAACTCTTCCGCTTTCTCATAATTTCCTTGTTTCAATAAAACTGCCCCCCAAAAACATAACGTATTAGCATCATCCAGGTGTAACACATTGTGATAGTTTTGAACTGCTTCTGAAAACAATGTATAGGCATCGCTAAATTTGTTTTGCATTCCAAGCGCAAATCCCAAATCTCTCAGCGCAGAAAACAAGGCCACTTCCCCTAGTTTTTTGTTTGTTTCCAGTTTTGATCGAGCATTAATTGCAGATTCGCAATATCTTCCGGCCCAAGACCATGCAACAGCCCAATTTCCACGAATATCATCCTCAAATGACCGATCCATTTCGGATATCTTCTCCAGCCCGTTCGATTGCGATACGAACATATTATTCCATTCGCCTCGCACAGCATACATCTTAACCATTGCAAAATAAGCATTTGCAGCTTCGTTTTTACTTCCGTGCTGTTCAAAAAAATTGACAGCTTTGCGAAAATATTCGATTGCTTTTTCATCTTGTGAAATTCGCCAGTATGCACCGCCCATATTTATGAAGTTAAAACCTCGCTTCAAATCATGTTGATCAAGTAAGTCGTTACTTTGTTGAATCATGGATAAAAGAGATTCTATCCCGCCTTCCTTGTTCATGTACCGTGTACGAGATTTTATCCTTGCAAGATCAGCGAGCGTATATGCCTTCAATTTTTGTTTTACATCCTTGTTCGCTAAAATCATCGAATAGACTGATTCTGCCTCTTCGTAGCGCACATCGGTGTATAACAAGTTTGCTTTGTAATACATTATCCAAAGAGTGCTATCCATATTCTGGAGATGGTAATTACCAACGTCGTTCAGTAAGGTGCGAAAGCGGCTAACCAACCTATACCGTATAAACTCATCAGCTATCTCTTGAAATAATTTAATACCCGCTTCCTCATCAACAAGAACATGATGATATAACCTTTCCAATAACAGTCGATCTGCCCCTTCGCTTACCACTTTCTCTAATCGCTTCTCAAAATAAACTGCCGCTCGTTCATGCAATTCTGCGTGCCTTTCAGAATCCTGCACCCGTAAATTCTCATCCATCATTTCGCGGACAGAATCATGCAGTGCCAATCCTTCAACCCGCGTTCTCACAAATGGGAAACGGCGCAGTTCATTGTACACATCCCGCACATCTTCTTTTTGAAGCACAGCGCGTAAGATGGGCTGATCAAACCAACGGACAGCTGCTGCCGCCTCAAGGGCAGGAATCAAAGTATCAGGCACACCTTCCATCAGCCGGTCAACCAGGTTGGCAACAATCTCGGCTTTCACTGACTGGAAATCTTCAACCCCATATTTCACCCACAACTGCACCGCGCTGGTCACCACCATTGGCAAGCCGCGCGCAAATCGGATGATGGCTTCCACTTGAACGGGATCTGGTTCACCGCCACGCATGGTGGCGTAATAACGTTGGATCAGTTGGCGCATGATTTCTTCGGTCATTGGCTTGAGTTCTTCCACCTGGGCGTTCATCATCCAGCCTGCCCAAACGCGATTCCAATCTGGCAGCTTTCTCCCGGCCAGCACAAACAAAACATTCGGATGGATTTTTTGCGCTATTTCCCCTGTCCAATCTTCCAGCGCGGACATTTGCTCAAAGGTATCGAGCAAAAGCACAAGGCGTTTCTTTTCGGCGGCTTTGGCAACATCTTCCATAAAGTCGGCACTAAGCTTTTTGGCAGGATCGAGCAGCAGGTCAATATCGGGCTTGGTAAGGAATCCGCGCAGCCAATCGGTAAGCGCATCGGCGCCCATTCCACTGACCACACCACCCAGTGCCCCGCCGATGGCTGTGCCAATTCCTGGAATAACAGAGCCGATTGCAGCTCCCAGCAACGCCCCGCCTGCTGATTCGGCAGTTTTTGATGCCGCCTTACTGGCAATATCCACCACTCGATTTTGATTCTTCCTGGCCTGGTCATCCACCTTCGCCTGGATGGCACGATAGGCTTCCAGCGTTTTGCTGAATGATGGGAACTTGATGCCATCTGCTTTCAAATCTTCTGTCCAGTGTGTGACAACGTCCAGGGCCGATTTCGCATCGTCACCCGAAGCCAGGGCAACCGGGATTTTCTCGCTCTTGCAGTGCAGGCGAAACATGCGCAGCAGGGATGATTTGCCCACACCCCCAACACCATGAAAAACCATGATTCGCTTGGGCAAAGCCGGGGCAGCAACATATTGCTGGAACAATCCGCGCAGGTGTTCCATGTCAGTGAAGTAACTCTGGAGATCGTGGTCAAGGTTTGTGGACATGCTGGCACCTTTTTAAAAGCAACAAAACGGAGAAACCCAATTATTCACAGATGGGTGAGCGGTTGGGTAACATGATGTATATCATCCAAAATCGAACCGATCCAGTTTCTCTTTCTTTTCCGACCAGTCGGGCATAACGCGGGATAGGAGTGCGTAGAATTCCTGGC
>CAILWD010000707.1 GCA_903837815.1 uncultured Chloroflexota bacterium
AGACATCCCTTGCGCATCACGCGGACATACTCCTCGCCCATCGGCGCGAGTCCATCGCAGATGTAGTCCGCCGCCTTCCCGAATGGGACTTTGTGTTTGCTGGTTGTCAGCGGCGACCAAACGTCGTAGGGATGCAGGGTCTTCACGCCCAGCGCCTTGCGGCGGACGCGCCAGTACTTGTGCCAGAGCGGCAGGTTCTTCTTGAAGATCTCCAGCAGGTTGTGGAACATCTCGACGGGCACGTCGCCGTTGAAGAGGGTGGCTTCGAGCGACGAGTTGAAGTTCCGCGCCTTTGTGTGGAACACGTTCTGCTTGATGGACGCGGCGAGATTGCCAGCCAGCGTGTTCTTGAATTCGAGATACTTGTCGTGATAGTTTTCCCACGCGGTCTGGCGTGCCTTGCGGTCGGTCCCGTGCAGGATGGAGTTGCGCGTGCTTTGGGTCAACTCGATTTTGTTGCCCTGACTGTCCCGCGCAGGCTTGAACTTGAAATCGGCATTCGCCAGCATCCCAGCCGTATTGCGGACTGCGCCGAAGGGGTCGCGCAGCATCCCCATCAATTCCTCCACCTCCGCATTGCGGACGTGCGCCTGCCTGCGGAACAAGTCATTGATGAAATGCCCGTAGACTTTCATGCGCGGGTTGCTTTCGAGCCACTGACGGAGTTTGGCTTCGCCCACCGACAGCAATTCTGGCTCCAGGAACGAGGTCGCCGCCCCAACCTGAGCCAGCGCAGACATGGCTTTGCCGTTCATCGCCGCGCCCTGTTCATCGTTCGCATCCACCGCACTGGACATGGTGGCATACACGCGGACTTTCATCGAACGCTGGTCGAGCGCATCGAGGGCGTTCATCACTTCAAGAAAAGCGTCGGGGCCCTCGCCGAGATGTCCCTGATATTTTTTGATCTCAGGCAAATGTTCGAGAATACTTTTGACTTCCGCATCGAACGCCTCAGGCGACGGGAAAACGCTTTCGGCATTCCAGGTTTGATTCTTCTTGACCTTGGCTCTTGGCAGAGGGATTGGCATGATGCTCTCCTTGTGTGTTTCCCCAAGTGTATACCAAAAATGAAGCGCTGAAAGGGAAAGGGATCAGCCCACCGGTGAAATGCTTCCCATTTTTACTGGGGAGGCTGATGGTGGCATGGATCTTCGGCTGCGCCATTCAAGCCCTGGGCGGGTGATATTCCTGAAATTTCATGGTCTCCCCTGTATATCATAACGCGGTTGCGCCCGTTGCGTTTTGCTTTATATAAAGCCTTATCCGCATTCCGAAACACATCTTCGATGCCAGACATACCAGCCTCCAGGCCGGCAATCCCCACACTGATCGTAAGACTGATAGCCAGTACCCGCCCCGGTATGCTCAATTCGGCGACTTCCATACTCCGGCATATCCGCTGCCCCAACAGGATGGCATCATTAAGCTGGGTATCAGGCAACAACACGGCAAACTCCTCGCCGCCAATCCGTCCAAGGATATCCGTTTCACGCAAGCCGTCTTTCAGCGCCGCCGCCACCTGCTGGAGAGCCATGTCACCGGCTTGATGGCCGTGGGTATCATTCACAGCCTTGAAGTGATCGACGTCAAGCATCAAAAACGAGAGGGGGTGGTTGCTGCGCAAAGCGCGTTTGAATTCTTCGCTGCCGCGCTGCATGAAATAACGCCGGTTGTACAAACCTGTCAGGTAATCAGTGGTTGCCAATCGCTCAAGACCGGCGTTAAGACGGCGAATCTTTTCCTCTGCTTCCTTGCGGTCAGTGATATCCTCGCTCACTGCAACAAAGTGAGTGATGGAGCCGTTGGCATCCATGACCGGCGAAATCGAAACAGATGCCCAGTAGGTCTCTCCATTTTTCCTGAGGTTCAACATCTCGCCATGCCAGTCCCTGCCGCTGCGAATGGTCTGCACGTGCTGCAATCGAGCCTCTGCTTGCATTTCAGTCGCGCCAAAGGTATCAAACGGGGTCCTGCCCAGAACTTCTTCGAGCGTAAAACCGGTTACTTCAGTAAATTTCAGATTGACGTATTCAATTTGGCCTTCCGCATTGGAAATTAATATGGACGACGGGCCATGTTCCACCGCGCTTGATAACTGCCGCAATTTCTGCTCCATCTGTTTGCGCTGGGTTACATCGCGCGCGATGCCCTGAAAATTACCATCCGACAACCGCGTGGCGCTGACTTCGACCCATATTCTCACGCCATCCTTGCGAACGATTTCGCGTTCCGAAATCAAGACTTTTCCTTGCCGCAATCTCTCAAAATACAACGGGATGCCCAGCAAGTTCCTCATCGCATCCCGCACATGGGCGCCCAGGATTTCTTGACGGGAATACCCCGTTAAGCTGCAACCCGCCGGGTTCACATCCAAAAAATATCCCTCGAAACTTACAAGAAAAATCGCATCGGAGGCCTGCTCCACCAACATGCGGTACTTTTCCTCGCTCGTCCGCAATGCCTCTTCTGAACGCCTGCGCTCCCGGCGAATCACAGACTGGGCAATTTCGCGCTGCACGGTTGGTCCTAGTCGCGCCAGGTTTCCCTTGATCAGATAGTCGTGGGCGCCAGCCTTCATCATTGCCACCGCGTTATCTTCGCCAATGGTTCCTGAAACGACAATAAAGGGAGTATCAGGACATTGGGTACTGGCCAATTCGAGGGCGGCGCGCCCGTCAAACTGAGGCAGACTGTAATCCGAGATGATGATATCCCATGAGCGCAGGTGAAGGGCAGACCGCATCTCTTCGGCAGTCTCGATCCGCTCAAACACGAGGTCATATCCCGCTTTTCGCAGCAGACGCAGGATAAGTTGCGTATCATTTTCCGAATCTTCGACGATTAATACAACAAGGGGGATGCTCACGTCACCTCTTCCTAGGCTGGGTCGGCTCATTCATTACCCGCCAGTATAAACCCAAATGCGAGACCGATGCCGCAAATTGTTTAAAATCCACAGGCTTGCGGATATAGCTGTTGGCGCCCAGATCATAGTTTTGGACAAAAGCCTGCCTGCTGTGCCTCGACAAACAAAATTATGTAGTATATTGGGCGGGTGACGATTCACGGAAACCATATCCCACTGACCAGAGACTAAAGATGACGGCGGAAAATAACCCCAACTTCAATCCCGAAAAATACACAGCCATCGCCTCGAACCACCTTGTGGCTTATGCCATTTACTCCCTGCAAAATGACGGGGACGAAATCAGCGCGGAGGACATCATCTCTGCATGTTTTATGCTGTTCCCCAGGAAATTCTCCCTGCGGACTTATCCCCAGTGGCCCGATTCTGCGCTGATCGGCAGGAGGCTGCACGATTGCGAAAGAAAAGGCTGGCTTACTGCCAGAATCGACACTGGTTTCAAGTTGACGGCGCTGGGAACGAGGCTTGCGGAAAAGGTCGCGAAGGGATTGGGAGTAACGATCCCAAAGAAGGAAAAGCCGAAGAAAATTCATAAGTTACAAGTCGGCAAGTTACAAGTTGACAAGTTACAAGTTACAAAAACTGCAGAGCCTGCGCCAGCCACGACGAAGCCAGCGAAGAAGGCAAGAAAGAAACGGGTTGACAAGTTACAAGTTACCGAGGCGGTAAAACCTGTTGGCAAGTTACAAGTTGACAAGTCACAAGTTGCCGAGACGGTCAAGCCCGCAGTTGTGAAACCGAAGCCAGCGAAGAAGGTAAAAGAGAAACAAGTTGCCGAGGTCAAAGTCGCCGAGGTAGTGAAGCCCGCGCCAGTGGCAAAGCCTGCACCTGTCAAGCCGAAGGTCGAGAAGGTAAAAGAGAAACAAGTTGCCGAGGAAAAGCCCGCACCCGTCAAGCCTGCGCCAGCGGTGAAACCCGAACCAGTAGCCAAGCCAAAGGCAAAGGTCACTCCACCGTCCACCGTCCCAACTGTCAGCGCGGAGGAGAAGGCAAAGGCTGGGAAGTTCGTCAAGATGATGGAAACTTCGGACGCGTATCGCCTGTACAAAAAGAGCGGTGCGAACGCAAATATCGGCGAATTCGATTTCAGGAGTCTGCTGCTCTGCACGATGGAGTCGTCGCATGAGACACTGGCGCGGAATGTGGATTTGTTCAAAGGCTATGCGG
>CAILWD010000708.1 GCA_903837815.1 uncultured Chloroflexota bacterium
ATCAAGTAAAATAAAAAATATCTCAGCCTGCAAATCAAGTTGAGATATTAGACTCTATCTGAAATAAAATCGGGACGCAGATCGCGAAGCGCGCTGATCTACGCTGATTCACTGATATTACGCGCCCAGTCGTGATTCCCTGAGCAGAGCAACACTTGCGTCGCGTCAGTGCGGTGAGGGTCTCTGAGACAATCGTAGAGGTTCTTCACGCCGCTCAGAACGACACTGTGTAGCATCAGTGATTCAAAGAGAAAAATCCGCGTTTTCTGCGTTGATCAGCGTCCAAATCGGTTTTTGGGCTTATTACCGATAAAGTCTATTTTTTACCGCTACGCAACTGGAATTAATTCTCAGACTTATCATCCAAGTTTGTACATTCTCGATCTCGCATGTCAATATTTCCATCGCTGTCGTTATCAATTCCATCATTACATTGGGGTATTTCCCTCGGCGCCAAGGTAGGTGTAGGTATCGCAGTTGGCGGAAGAGCTGGATCTTGTAAAGTGGGTGTGTTGCTGCAATCGCCACTTGTTCGACTATATTTTTCCGCTTTCGAAACATATCCATTCAAACCAGGCTCTACCTCGACCACCCAGAATCGACCATCCTCACTCTGCCCAACAATCGGGAATTGAGTCCCTCCAACCACGCCGGTAATGGCAGGATACAAACTGGCGCCGGGACCTTTTCGCACAAAGACATTGACGGCCGCTTCCCAGATACAGGT
The DNA here is from genome assembly GCA_903837815.1 of uncultured Chloroflexota bacterium. Taxonomy (GTDB): domain Bacteria; phylum Chloroflexota; class Anaerolineae; order Anaerolineales; family Villigracilaceae; genus Villigracilis. The sequence goes on from CAILWD010000708.1 coordinate 728, forward strand.
TTTCGGTTCTGGAGCAGGCAGCAAAGTAGGAGTGGAAGTCACTGCGACAACGGGCACAACGGTCGGAATATTTTCCAACGTCGGATCGCAATTTGTCTCAGAGATCAGCACATCCGCGCTGGGGTCACTAAAGGCTTCGCCGTTTGCATTGTATGCGCTTATTTTATATGTGTATGTACCCTTTTGCAGATTGGGGTCACTGTATGTATCAGTGCTGAATACAAATCCTGTGGGTGGACCGCCAAACCATTCAACAAAAGAAAGATCAGTGATTTCTATGTATTCCTCACCAGAAGTTGAGCGATAAACTCGAACACCGTCCGTCCCATCCGCAAAAACTTTCGCTGTTATTTGGGCTGTGCAACCGCCAATGCCGCCAACATCCACTCGGATTATTATTGGGTTAAATGGCATGTCCACTAAGGGTTCCATACCGCAAGCCGCATCAAGAGTGACTGGCGCGCTGTATTGTTGGCTGTAATAACTGCCGTCGGCATCAAAATAACCGACCCTATATGAATACTCTCCTGCGGGAAGACCTTCATCCAGAAAACTGGCAGCCTGTTCAGCATGCGGGACTGCCATTTTGATTGGCTCAGAGGGTGAATTGTTGACCTGTCGTTTCAGGAAAACAGTCGCCCCGGCGTCCTTCACATGATCGATGTAATTAATGCGGATACTACAATTCTTCTCCATTACGACAGAAGTGATCTCAGGTAAAGCAACCGTCGCCGGCAGGTTACAGGCAGCTAAAGCGAAGATGAAAACAACGCTCAATAATATCCCCCCCCGCTTCCACAAAATCCAATAATTTTTTATCATTGAATCCTCCTTTCTACCAAATCCATCTTTTGATTTTTTTACATTATAAATCGCAACTTATTTTTTCCCAAGCAACTTGACAGTTTAACAAAAGAACATTGAGCGGCACGGAAAAGCAGGTAAAGTTGCTTTGCGACAAACCACTTTCCCGGAACCTCTCATGCCGATCAACGAAACCTATCATACTTGGATTCGCCATATTTGTGAACTGGGCCCGAAACAACAGAAGACACAGGTTCAAAACTTTGCATGGCTGCTGGTAGGTGTTTTTCATAGTCGATCCGTGAGCCTGAGGTTAAGCGTTTGCCTTTCGCTTACCCTGATTTTTGTTAATACCCAAATGGATAAAGCCCGGCTTCAGCCAGACTGCTCCAAATAGAGGTAGAATCTTTATTAGGCTTCTTACATAAGTTCTTTTTCGTCCGCTAATCGTCTCTAATCTGCGCGAAATATTCAAAAATTCGCGTGGATTAGCGTAAATTCGCGGAAAAAGTTTTTCGTGAAAGTTAAGCTACTGCTTTTGCAAGAGGTCAGTTCAAGCCTTCTCGTCAAAAGCGATACACACCAAACTACGGAGCAGATATTCTGTTTTGGAAAACCATATAACATATGCAATATTCAATCCAAGGTATTTCTACAAAAAAACACAGAGCAACCACACTTGCGCTATTAACAACCGGCGCCATCGACCCCAATAACCGCGCTATTTGGGCTGGAGTGGATGCGGCATGTACCGCTCTCTCAATTCGCGACAGAGGCTGGGCTGCCAACACGCGTACGATTTGGACAAGCGCGGATTTGGCAGCACGTGATTCAGGGGTTAACTTGATCTGTTACCCGGGCCGTTTGGCAAATTCTCCGATCGGGTTCGAGGCTCAGAGAAATATCATCTACCGCATGGTGGATATAAAAACCATTGATGGGCTGGTTGTAATGGGCGGACTTAATGCCTGGCTCAGCCTGGAGGAGACCTACGACTTCCTCAAAAAATTCCAACCCAGACCTATTGTCACCACGGGTATTGCTTTGGACGGCATTCCCAGCGTTACAGTTGATAATTATCACGGGATGCACGCGGTCATTGCCCATCTGGTAACAGTCCACCGTCGTCGTCGAATCGCCTTCATTCGTGGACAGGCAGGTCACCAGGAAGCCAGGGACCGTTACCAGGCTTATCTCGATATTCTCGCAGAGAACAACATCCCCTTTGACCCCGATCTTGTATACCAAGGAGACTTCAAGGAAAGCAGCGGGGTTGAGGGCGTCAAAACGTTGCTGGACGAGCGGCATGTCCATTTCGACGCACTGGTTGCGGCAAGCGACAACATGGCAATCGGCGCAATGAAAACCCTGCAATCCCGCGAGATGCGCGTACCGGCTGATGTTGCAATTGCCGGGGTAAACGGCGAAGAAGACGGGCTGGTGATCAACCCGCCGTTGACCACCGCGCCGCTGCACTTTTTCGAGCAGGCATACCAGGCGACCATGATGGTCCTTGCAATGCTGGAAGGGAAGGAAGTTCCCCCCAAGGTGGTTTTACCGACCCAAATTGTGGTACGGCAATCCTGTGGCTGCCCCGATCCATTGGTGACTCACGCCAAAGCCATGCCCCACACCGAAAAACTCGATTCCTTCACCGACGAAATCCGCCTGCTCGACAGCCTGGTCTTTGGCGGCGCAGACTCCCAATTGCAGGTTTCAACCGACGAGCCGATGCAGAGGGTCTTTCCGGTTTTACTCAAAGCCTTTCTGGATGAAAGCCGCGGCAAATTGGAAGGCTCATTTCTGGGTCTCTTTATCGATGCAATCCAGCAGACCGCTCACACCAATGACGATTTTCCTCGCTGGCACGAGATCATCTCAGCCCTTCGCCAGTTTGCCATCTCGCAATTGAACGATACAACATCAAGGTTACGTATCGAAAACCTGGTGCAGCAGGCGCGCGTGGTAATTGGAGAATCAGCCCGCCGGCATTACGCCCACCAGGTATTGCAGGCAGACGAGAAACTTCACAGCCTCGGGGAAATCAGCCAAAGCCTGAGCGTTGTCGCAAGCATTGCAGACTTAACCGATGCGCTCGAAAGTTCGCTGGCATTGCTCAACATCCCGCGCTGTTACCTCTTCCTATACGAAGACCCGCTAAACCCTGAAGGCATGGCGAGGTTTATTTTCTCCTACGAAAACCATCACCGCGTATTCTTCGACCCACAGGGACAGGCCCTACCAGCAAAACAACTCGTGCCAGACGATCTCCTCACCACCTCGCGACACCACGGGCTGGTGGTGGAACCGCTGTTTTTCCGCGAAGACCAGTTGGGATACGCCATCTTCGAAGCCAACCCGCAAGAGGAAGCCATTTACGAAATCCTCGGCGGGCAAATCAGCGCCTCGCTCAAACGAACCATCCTGACCGAACGCAACATCCGCCTGTTCGATGAGGCGGTAGAGGCGCGAAACGCCGCAGAACAGGCAAACCTGCTGAAAAGCCGCTTCCTTTCGATGGTCAGCCACGAGCTACGCACCCCGCTTGCGTTGATCGTCGGCACCATCGAAATGATGTTGCAGGAGGAAAAAGCCGGCAGCAACCCGCCCCTGCCGGGGTTTTATCGCAAAGACATGAACAGCATACACACCAGCGCCAGGCACCTCTTCCGTTTGATCGGCGACGTGCTGGATCTGGCGAGCAACCAGGCAGGGGAATTGCAACTGGTAGCCGAGCCGCTGGACCTCTCGACCTTATTTACCGAAGCGGCGGCGTTGGGACAATCCATGACGAGGGAAAAGGGATTGGAGTGGCGCGAGCGGATTCCAGCCCACCTGCCTCTGATTATGGGCGACCGCACCCGCCTGCGCCAGATAACCCTCAACCTGTTGAGCAACGCCGTCAAGTTCACTGAGCGCGGCTATGTTTCCATCTCCGTACGGACGGAAGACAAATCGGTAATTGTCGAAGTCAGCGACAGCGGAATGGGGATTCCGAAAGAAGAGCAGGAAGCCATTTTCGATGAGTTCCGCCGCTCCGAACGCAGCGTTGCGCGCGGCTATGGAGGCATGGGGCTGGGTCTGGCAATCACGCGGCGGTTGATCGAATTGCATGGCGGCAAAATAGGAGTCCGCTCGGCGGGGGCTGAGGAGGCCGGCTCCACCTTTTATTTCAGCCTGCCCGTGATGACTAACCCGACGGGCGATTCAAACAAACAGCACAACCGCACCAACGTCGTTCTCCTGTTGAGCGAAAATCCGTCCATTCAATTGCAACAGCATCTTCAACAAAAAGGCTTCAGCGTAGAAGTCATGAACATCTCGGATCAAGCCGATTGGCTTGGACAGGTCGTATCGCAGCCGCCGGGCGCCGTGGTTCTCGATTTCCAACCTGCCACCGACCGCGGCTGGGAGTTGATGCAGCTCCTCAAAAAGAATCCTGAAACGCGGGATGTGCCCGTGCTTTTCTACAACCTCTCCAGCGAACTGATGCAGGGCTCGATGCTCAACATGGATTACCTTGCAAAGCCCATCAGCCGCGCAGAACTCTCGCAGGCGCTGGAACGCATGGGGTTGATGTCGGAAGACCGGCGCGGCTCCATCCTTGTGGTAGACGACGAGCCAAACGTGCTCGAAATGCATGTCCGCATGTTGGAAAGCCAGGCCAACTGCAACATCCTCAAAGCGCGCAACGGGAGACAGGCGCTGGAGATCATGCGTCAGGAACGCCCCGACCTGGTTTTATTGGATTTAATGATGCCCGAAATGGACGGCTTTGAGTTGCTGCAAGCCATGCGCGAACAGGAATCGATGCGCGGCGTGCCCGTAATTGTGCTCTCGGCGCAAATCCTCACCTCGCACGACATGGCAAAATTGCAGGAAGGCGTGGCGGCGGTGCTGGGCAAGGGACTATTCAGCGTGCAGGAGGTGCTTTCCCAGGTGGAGACGGCGCTGAGTCACAGCAAACGCCTGAGCGGGCAAGCCTCCCAAACCGTTCGACAGGCGATGGCATTCATCCATGAGCATTACGCCGAACCCATCTCCCGGGCTGACCTCGCGCGTCATGTATCCATCACAGAACGCTACCTGACCCACTGCTTCCGTCAGGAAATGAACATCACACCCATGGCATACATCAACCGATACAGAGTCAAACGCGCAAAAATGCTGCTGGAGCAGGGGAATCTGAATGTTACCGAGGTGGCGCTGGCGGTTGGTTTTTCCGACGGCAGTTACTTCAGCCGCGTGTTCCGCGACGAGGTCGGTTTGACTCCTGCCACCTATCAGCGGGGCGAACGGATTAATCAACAATAGCGATTTGCTTTACCAGGGGGCAGGTTTCACATTTTGTCCAATAATCCAAAAGCATGTTCCAATTTTGCAAGACGCCCATGTCGGTTTGTGACAAACTAGTGTAGCGCCTGGAGCGCTTTCGCACATGTCCACTCCCACGCCACCAACCCACCCACTATGCATCATCGGGGAATCAGACCCTTTTCTAGCCCACCTGTTGCAGCGCTTTGCTGAAAAGAGCGGGTACGAGACTCAGGTCGCTCAAACCGGCGAGGATGTTCTGGAACTCGCCCGGCAACTTTTACCCGCCCTGCTAATTCTGGAACCGGAATTGCCCGGCAAAGTAAGGGGCTGGGAGGTTGTCCGCTCACTTGAAGGCGTCAACCCACCCAGCCGCATTCCCATCCTTATCTGCTCGTGGATGAACAAGGCCGAAGCGCAGACGCTGGTTGGGCAGATTCCAGCACATCTGCAAAAGCCTGAGTTGCGTTACGAAGATTTTACAGAGGCTTTGAAATCCGTTGAAAAAAAGCGCGGCGGGCGAAGAAAGCGCGCCGGCACAGCCCCCAGCCACAAAGCGGCAACCGGGTAAAAGGTTATTATTTTGGAGGTAACATGAATTCGAGAGAAAGAGTACTGCTTGCCCTCAGCCACAAGGAAGCCGACCGTATCCCGCTCGATTTGGGCGGTTGCGGCCAGACCGGGATGCACGTTTCCACCGTTTACGCCCTGCGCCAGGCGCTAAAACTTGATCCGCCCGGCACGCCCGTCAAAGTGATCGAGCCCTTCCAGATGCTGGGTGAAATCAAAGCCGACCTGCGCGACCTGTTGAACGTGGACGCGATCAGCCTGGGCGGACAATACAATTTTTTTGGTTTCAAAAACGAAGGCTGGAAGCCCTGGACCACCTTCGACGGGACTCCCGTGCTGGTGCCAGAACTGTTCAACACCGAACCCGACGAGCATGGTGAAATTTTGATGTACGCGCAGGGGGATAAATCCGTACCGCCCTGTGCCAAAATGCCAAACGGAGGATATTACTTCGACTCGATCATGCGCCAGCCGCCACTTGATGACTCCGCCTTGAATGTGAAAGACAACCTGGAAGAGTTTGGGCCCGTCGGTGAAGATGAACTGGCCCACCTCAAAAGTGAATCGGAAAGGCTTTACACGGAAACCGACAAAGCCATCGTTCTCGGCCTGGGCGGAATGGCATACGGCGACATCGCCCTTGTTCCGGGGCCAACGCTCAAGAACCCCAAAGGAATCCGCGATATTACCGAATGGTACATGAGCACAGTCACCCGCCAGGACTACATCTACGAAGTCTTTGAGCGCCAATGTGAAATCGCCCTGCAAAACCTGCCTAAAATCCATGCCGCCGTGAAAGACCGCGTACAGGTCGCCTGGGTCAGTGGAACAGATTTCGGAGCGCAGAACAATTGCTTCATTTCTCCCAAGGCATTCCGTTCGCTTTACAAACCCTTTTACAAGCGTGTCAACGATTGGATTCACGAGAATACCGCCTGGAAAACTTTCATTCACTCCTGTGGAGCCATCCTTCCCATTATCCCCGACATCATCGAGGCGGGGTTCGACATCTTGAACCCGGTGCAAACTTCGGCGGCAAACATGGACCCGTCCGTCCTGAAAACACGCTTCGGCGAACAGGTCACATTTTGGGGCGGCGGCGTAGACACCCAAAAAGCCCTTCCTTTTGGCACACCCGGCGAGGTGCGCGCCCAGGTGCGCGAACGGCTTAATATCTTTGGAAAAGGCGGCGGTTTTGTCTTCAATCCCATCCACAATGTTCAAGCGCAAGTCCCGATCGAAAACCTGCTCGCCATGTACGAAACAGTCCAGGATTATGGGAAATACTAACGTTTCCTCAAAATATCATCTTATTGGTAGGATTTTACAAATCGCGTCGGGCGCTCTTCCGCCGCCGTTGGATTGTCCAATAATCCAAAAACAAAAGCCAAATTTGCAAGACTTTCAACGTCGAGTGTGGCACACTTGAAGAGGCAGAGATTGCGCCAGAAATCATTTCAGGCGCACAAGCAAGAATCGTTTCCACCCTGTCGCTCATTGGCAGGAATTCAATTTCATCTCGAAGGAGAAAGATAAATGAAACGCACCTTGTACCACCTTTTGACCGTTGCACTGCTGGCGGCTTTTGTACTCGCCTCATGCGCTCCGGCAGCCACTGAAGCGCCTGCTTCAGACAGCGGGAAACCGCTGTTCGTTGTGATCAACAAGAGCGCAGACCAGCAATACTTCATCGACCTGCAGACCTCGTTTGTTGATACCGCCACCGGGCTTGGCGCTGAAGCAAAGAAATTTGACGCCAAACTCGACCCGAACCTTGGCGTGAGCCTCGTCAACGATGCCATCTCCGCTGGAGCCAAGGGCATCGCCATCACCGTCCCCGACCAGACTATTGGACCCGCCATCGCCAAAGCCGCCAAGGATGCGGGCGTTGTCCTCATCGCCACCGATGATGGCATTGTCGATGAAGCCGGCAACCCCGTCCCATTCGTCGGGTTCGACGGCAAGGACATGGGCAAGAAGGTCGGCGAAGCCGCAGCCAAATTGCTCACCGACAGCGGCTGGCTCACAGATTCCGCCAGGAAAGTCGGCGTGCTCTCCGTCGAAGTGCAGACCCTCTCTGTCTGCAATGACCGCACCGACAACGAGAAGGCGGCTGTGATCGCGGCTGGCGTTCCCGAAGCTCAGGTCTTCTCGGTTCCCTACACCGGTGAAGCCCTCTCCGCACAAGATGCCGCTGGTCCTGTTATCACTGCCCACCCCGAAATCACCAACTGGGTTGTCTTTGGCTGTAACGATGAAGGCGCGCTCGGCACATTGAACGCCCTCGCCACCGCCGGCGTCAAACCCGCTGACGTCATTGGCGTTGGTCTCGGCGCATACGAAGCCTGCAAGTTCTGGGCTGCCGGCCAAGACTCTGGCTTCAAGGCTGGCTTGTTCATCTCCGGTCTGGATGTCGGCAAGACCGCCGCGACCGTTCTGTACGACGCCGTCGTCAATGGCAAGGCTCCCGAAGCCAATTCCTACGCCCCAACCTCCATCGTAGACGCGTCGAATTACAGTACTATAATGGACCCGATTTCAGTGGCAAACTGCTCCAAATAACTTAATCTCATATTCCCGGGCTTCCCGTCCTGTGAAGCCCGGGAATACCTGCAAATGCATTTTCGCATTTACAGGGGAAGGTTTATGCGATATGAATGAAACAACGCTTTCCAATCCCCCTCCTCTCGTAAAGCCCGGCACACTCGAAATACGCAACATCAGCAAGACATTTCCGAACGTTCAGGCGCTTATGGAAGTTTCACTCGACATTCGTCCCGGTGAAATTCTCGCTTTTATGGGAGAGAATGGGGCGGGAAAGTCAACGCTCCTCAAGATCATCAACGGCGACTACCAGCCGGATTCCGGCACACTTTCGATGGACGGTCGGGAGTTGACATTTTCCGGGCCGCAAGCCGCGCACAAATTTGGTATTCGAGTCATCTACCAGGAACCTGAAATCATCCCCGGCGTGGATGTTGCTGAAAACATCTGGGTCGGCGAACTGCCAAAACGGTTTGGTTTTCTCGATCGAAACCGCCTTGATGAACAGGTGCGGGAAAGCCTGAAGGAATACGGATTCGAAAACGCCCTGCCGATGCGACTGCTTGGCGATGAGCTTTCGTCGGCCCAGCGTCAGTTGGTTGAAATCATGCGCGCACTTAAAACAGGCGTCCGCGTGCTTGCCCTCGACGAGCCGACCTCCTCTCTGACTGACGATGAGGTGGAACGCCTCTTTACGCTTGTTCGCCGCCTGCGGGATGAAGGCGTGGCGATCATTTACGTCTCGCACCGCATCAAGGAAATCCTGCGGCTTTGCGACCGCGTTGCCATTTTGCGCGACGGGAATCTGATCGCCATCAAGCCGGCGGCTGAATTAAATGACGCCGAGATCGTCCGCCTGATGGTTGGGCGTGAACTCTCAGCCGTTTTTCAACGCAAACGCGCCGGCACGGATCGCGAAATCCTGAGGGTGGAAAAACTGAACAGCAACTGGCACGACAATGTATCATTCCGTGTGAACACCGGCGAAGTGGTGGGGTTTGCCGGACTGGTCGGCGCGGGGCGCACCGAACTTGCAAAGGTTATCTTCGGCGAACTTCCGCGCGATGGCGGGCGGGTCATTCTCGACGGGAAAGAGGTCAACATCCGCCGTCCGGACGAAGCCATTTCAATGGGAATTGGATTCGCGCCCGAAGACCGAAAACGCGAAGGACTGGTGCTCATCCGCAGCGTTTTGGAAAACGCCTCGATGGCAATTCTGAAGCAGTTGAGCCGGCTACACTTCGTCAGCAGCCGTTTGGAACGCGCGATTATTTCCAGGTTCGTCGAGAAATTGCGCGTGCGGACGCCGTCTCTCGAACAGGAGGTGGGAAAACTCTCCGGCGGAAACCAGCAAAAAGTTGTTCTGGCGCGCTGGCTGGCCGCAAAGCCCAAGGTGTTGATTCTCGATGAGCCCACGCGCGGCATCGACGTCGGCGCGAAGGCGGAAATCTACCGCCTCATTGACGACCTCGCCAACGAAGGGCTGGGCATCATGCTGATCAGTTCCGAATTGCCTGAAATTCTTGGGCTTTCAGACCGCATCTACGTCATGCAAAACGGGCGCATCAACGGCGAGTTGAATGGGGCCACTGCCACCGAAGAGTCGGTCCTCGGGCTGGCTATCAAAGACCATTTTGCGGCAAACCTCAGAGAAGCCGCAGAATCAATCTAGCAAGGATGAGAAACCATGAGTGAAAAACAGAAGAAACAACCCGCATCCCCGGCAGGAATCGGCGGCGCATCCAAACGGATCATCGGGTTTATTGGCACTGACAACCTTTCATTGATATTCGCGCTCGCACTGCTGGTTTTCCTGGTCACAGTTGTCAGCGGCTGGTTTGGGATGGATGGCGGTGATAAGTTCTTCTCCTGGCAAAACCTCATGAACAGCCTGGCGCAGGCGGTTGTCATCGTCGGCTTGATTGCGATCGGCGAGACGGTGGTCATCATTGCAGGCGGGTTGGATATTTCCGTCGGCTCGATTGCCTCGATTGGATCGGTGGTTGCGGCATCTGTCCTGGTGGGGGCAGGAACCATCGGGTCGCTTAGTTTCCTCACCGGCAATGTGGTGATCGCAGTGCTGGCGGGAATTATCGCCGGCATGATCGCCGGGGCAATCAATGGCGCCATTGTCACCACCCTGCGCGTCAACCCGACAATCGCCACCCTCGGCACGCTGGCGGCATTTGCAGGATTTGCCTTTTTGCTGGCGCCGGAAGGCAAGCCCATCGGCGTGATGACCCAGCCTAATTTCACGTGGATGGCTCAAGGGCGTTTTCTGGAAAACGCGGCAATTCCCGCTTTGGGCGGCGCTAAGTGGACTGGCATTCCAGTTCTAACTGTAATTTTGGTTATCGTTGCAATTTTTGTTCACATCCTCATGAGCTACACCGATTTCGGGCGCGCCATTTATGCCATCGGCGGAAACGCCACCGCTGCCCGTCTGGCTGGCATCAACCTCTCCAGAATAAAAATCCTCATGTACATGCTCTCGGGCGGCATTGCCGGTCTCTCCGGGGTTCTTCTGGCAGCGCGAACCACTTCCGGCAATCCGATTAACGGCAACGGTTTGGAATTGCAGGCAATCACAGCCGTGTTCCTCGGCGGCGCAGCCACATCCGGTGGAAAAGGCACCGTCGTCGGCACATTCCTCGCTGTCATTTTGGTTGGTGTCCTCAACAATGGAATGAACCTGCTTGGGTTCAACACCTTTGTCCAGCGCGTGGCGCTCGGTTTACTGCTGGTGGCGGCGGTTGCCATCTCGCAGTGGCGGCAGGCGCAGGCAGAACGCTCCCGCACACGCATTGCAAATGCGGGTTAGTTTTTTGACAACAGAAAGAACGTCCCGAAGGTTTTCTTGAAAAACTTATTTGGCATTTCAAACCTTCGGGACGTTCCATGAGACTACAGCAAAAATAAGGAGCAAAAATGGAACCCATTATTCAAGAAATACATACCAATGTTATGGAGGGAGATGTTACTTCCGTCAAGGCGAATGTACAGGCTGCCATGGATGCGGGCATCCCCGTATCTGAGATTCTGAACCGCGGGATGATCGAGGCAATGGCTGAGGTTGGGCATCTATTCGAAGAAGGGGAATGCTTCGTGCCGGAAATGTTGATCTCTGCCCGCGCCATGCAGGCAGGGTTGACCTTGCTGCAACCGCACCTGAAAAACGCTGAAGTGTCATCGGCGGGCAGGGTTGTGGTCGGCACGGTGAAGGGCGACCTGCATGACATCGGCAAGAACCTGGTTGCCATGATGCTCGAAGGCGCCGGTTTCGAAATCATCGACCTCGGCACCGATGTTCCCGCAGAAAAGTTTGTGGAAGCTGTTCGCGACCACGGCGCGCAAATTGTAGCCATGTCTGCCCTGTTGACAACCACCATGCCTTCGATTGACAACACCATCAAAGCATTAAACGCCGCCGGGCTGCGCGACAAAGTCAAAGTGATGATTGGCGGCGCACCGGTCACTCAAAACTACGCCGACCAGATCGGCGCAGACGGCTTTGCGCCCGACGCAAGCCGCGCTGTGGCGACTGCAAAAGAATTAATGGCTGCCTAAGGACGGCTTGAATGAAACCCCGTGACCGCGTTTTGATGGCGCTTAATCACGAAGAGCCAGACCGATGCCCCATGCAGGTATCGTTCACCCCTGAATTTGCCGCCCGCCTTGAAAAAGAGATGAAACTCGGGGGCGAAGATAAAATTCACAACCCGCATGGGGGCGGCAACACCTACGAGTTGGAGCGCACTCTCGGACAGGATTTGTTGTTAACCTCCGTCGGCTGGGCAAACTCCTATTATCAGGAAGCAAAAGAATACGTTGACGAATGGGGCATCGGCTGGAGGTCGGCGGAATACGAAACGCCATTCGGCGTTGGGCGTTACACGGAAATGAACATCCACCCGCTGGCTGAGGACGACACCATTGACAGTTACCAAGCTCCCGACCCAAACCGTCCCGAACTATACAACGAAGCAGAATGGATGTTGAAGACCTTCAAGGATGAATATTGGATTGTCGGTGTAACGGTCACAACCATGTTCGAGACCGCCTGGGCGTTGCGCGGTTACGAGCGTATGTTGACTGACTTTGCCCTCAAACCCGATCTCGCCGAACGCCTGCTCGACATTCCCTATCAATATCACCTGACCGCTGCCAAAAAACTTACCCAGATGGGCGTGGATATGATCTGGCTGGGTGACGACGTGGGCGCGCAACATGCGATGATCATTTCACCGAAAATGTGGCGCAAGTTCTTCAAGCCGCGCATGGCGAATTTCATCTCTGAATTGAAGAGCATCAATCCGCAGGTCAAGGTCGCCTACCATTCAGACGGTGTGGTCAACCCGATCATCCCCGACCTGATCGAAATCGGCTTGGACGTACTGAATCCCATCCAACCCGCCAGCATGGACCCAGCCAAATTGAAGCAGGAATTTGGCGACAAGTTATGCTTCTGGGGTTCGATTGACGAACAACACACCCTGCCCTTTGGAAGCGCGGCAGATGTAACTAGCGAAGTCCAGACCCGCCTGAAGACAATTGGCAAAAACGGCGGTCTGATTATCGGACCCACCCATCACGTTCAATTGGATACCCCGATGGAAAACTTCTGGGCGATGGTCAACACCATTCAGCAAACGCCCTACTCAACACTTTAGTCGGCAGGAGCATTTGCCATGAATTCCACGATCAGCCAAACCACCTGGTATGGAGTCGATGCCTGGGCGCTGGAAAATGAAAACCTGATCACGGTCATTGTCCCCGAAATGGGCGCGAAATTGGTTTCATTGTTCGACAAGCGCAGCCAGCGCGAATGGCTGGTTGGTCCGGGCAGCAGACCATTTCAAAAAGTGCCGTATGGTTCCCCATTCACCGAACAGGATATGAGCGGCTGGGATGAAATGTTCCCGACCATCGTCGCCTGTGACTATCCCGCGCCCGGCGTACATCATGGCTTATCCCTGCCCGACCACGGCGAAGTCTGGACGTTGCCTTGGGAAGTGGAACAGGCAACGGATGAAAACCTCATCCTCAGCGTGATCGGTCCCGCCCTGCCCTATCGCCTGACGCGCACCGCCGAATATACATCCCCATTCACCCTTCAACTCTCCTATCGGCTGGTAAACCTTGGTCAGGAAGCCATGCCCTACTTGTGGTCAGCCCATCCGCAATTTGCCTGCGGTCAGAGCGCCGAAGTCATCTTTCCGCCGCAAGTCACCGAGGTCTGCAACTCCCTCCCCGAAGCCTACGGCTGGGGCATCCCGGAAACCCGCTTCGGGTGGAAGGAAGCGGTTAAGCCAAACGGCGACCATGTCCGCATTGACCAAATCGGCTCGCCATCCCAGCATCAGGCGCGGAAATTTTTTGTCCTGCCAGATGTCCGCGCCTCTTGGTCGGGATTAATCAACCGCCCCTCAAATGATTGGCTGCTCATGGAATGGGATTCGAATCTCATCCCCTATCTTGGATTGTGGACCGACGAAGGCGCGATCAGCGCGGAATCTGTTGCCGCCCCCGAACCGATGACTGGCTTCTACGACAGCCTCGCTCTGGCTTGGGATAAAAAACGAGTCGCCATGATCAACCCCGGAGCCAGCGCAGACTGGAAGTTGAGCATCCGCTTTGGAACGGGTAACGAGACCTTTCCTTATGAAAATTCTCAATAAAAGGATTTCAAATGAACAACCTTGAACGTTTTAAGAAAGCGCTTAATTGGGAACCCATTGACCGCCTGATGACCTATGACTATCTGGACAATCGGGAAATCCTTGTCCAACACGGCGGCTTCGACTCATCCAAAACTTACAGCTTTCAGGAATTGATAGAAGTAAATGCCAAAGCCTGGAAAGACATCGGGGTGAACATCACCCGCTCGGTCTACGACCCCGTCAACCATTGGATGGGAGGCAAGGTCACCAACTGGATTCGCTTCTTTGGTGTTGATCCATCCGAATGGGGAGTCACACAAGCAGGTGACACAGCCTGGATTTCAAAGCGCCCCTTCAAAACGCTTGCCGAACTCGAAAAACACATGCCGCAAAAACCGCGTTATGAAGATGTACGAGATTGGTACCAGCCTGTCATTCGCCAGATTCAAGGAACCCTTGCGGAGCATGATATTGTTTACATTGGCGCGGTGGAAGGTCCTATCACCGATGCATACACCTTCATGGATATGGAGTTGTTTTCGCTCGCCATTTACGACGCTCCCGAACTGGTTTCACACATTATGGATTGCACGGGCTTATTCTCGGCGTACATCGCCAGGGCATACGCCGAAGTCAGCGATATTCCATTGATGTTTATGGGCGAGGATATTTCCGGGACGACAGGACCCATCTTCAGTCCCAAGTTTGTCCGCGAACAGGGACTTCCGCGCTGGAGGTGGATCACCGAACCCGTCAAGGAAAAAGGGATGAAATTCCTGTATCACACCGACGGCAGGTACGGAAAATTCCTCCCCTTGATTTTTGACGAGTTGGGAGCCGACGGACTGAATCCCATCGAGCGCAACAACTGCAACGATATTTTCGAGATCCGAAAGGAATATCCGCACAAATTACTTTTTGGCAATGTCTGTTGTATGCACACCCTGCCCTACGGCACGCTCGGTGATGTGGAAGATGAAACGCTCGAATTGGTCGAAAAAATCGGACCGCAGGCGGGCATCTTCATCGGTTCGTCGAGCGAAGTGCATGACGCGGTTCCCGTGCCCAATGCAGTAAAGATGTACCAGACCGTTCTCGAATACGGAAACTTCCCCATTAATGTTGAACGCATCCGCGCCAGAAGAACAGAATTAAGAGAGAAGGGTGAACTCAACCTGCGAGCAACCCTGGAACTCTAGCGATTATTGGTATTTATCGGAAGCAACACAGGCATTCTGACGGCTGCAGATTTTTACACCTGCAGCCGTCAGGTTAAGAGGATCGCATGACCCCAAAAATCACAAGCAAAACCCAATTGAACGATTACAGCCTGACCGGAAAAAATGCCGCCCTGGCAGTTGAGAAAGGGCTGGCTGACGCAAAGTGGTACGCGTCTCCAATATCAAAGCAAAAAATGCGTGAGCTATTGGAACGACACGATAACCCAGCAATTCAAGATACCCTGCTCTGGTTTGCCCTGCTTTTTATCTCCGGCTATTGCGGTTATTTACTTTGGGGCAGTTGGTGGGCGGTCATCCCCTTTGCAATTTACGGCATCTTGTATGCCTCGGTTTCGGATTCACGCTGGCATGAAACCAGTCACGGCACAGCCTTCAAAACGGACTGGATGAACAACGCACTCTATGAAATATCCTCCTTCATGATCAGGCGTGAATCAATCCCCTGGCGCTGGAGCCATACCCGCCATCACAGCGATACAAGCATTGTAGGACGCGACCTGGAAATTGCAGTGCCGCGCCCGGCAAACCTTGGGTCTGTACTCCTCAAATTTATCCATATCAACTCAGCGATCAAATACACGCAGGGCATGTTGCTGCACTGTGCGGGCAGGTTCACAGCGGCGGAACGCACGTACATTCCCGAATCGGAGTACGGGAAAATCATTTTCAGGGCGCGCATTTATTTCATCATCTATGCCGGGGTTATCGCCCTATCCATCTACACCCGAAGCGTGCTGCCTTTGATGTATATTGTCCTGCCAAATTTTTATGGGACATGGCTGACCGTTATCTACGGATTAACCCAGCACGCCGGGCTGGCAGAGAATGTCCTCGACCATCGCCTGAATGCCCGCACTGTTTACATGAACGCCATCAACCGTTACCTTTACTGGAATATGGGATATCACGTCGAGCATCACATGTTCCCATTGGTTCCCTACCACGCCCTGCCCAAACTGCATGAACTGGTCAGGGCAGATAACCCGGCGCCCTATAACGGATTACTGGAAGCCTATCGAGAAATCATCCCCGCGCTGATTCGTCAGTCCAAAGACCCATCGTATTTCATTCAACGCCAACTTCCAGCGCCAGTCAATCACGCGGATATTTCTGCCGGTTCACAGGTGATCAGCGGCGCAGGCAAGCCGATTGTCGAAGGCTGGATCGAAGTCTGTGACGCCAGCCTGCTGCAAAGGGAGGATGTGCTGCGCTTCGATCATGATAACAAGACGTACGCCATCTATCGAACCGCCGAGGACACATTCCACGCCACCGATGGCATCTGCACCCACGGCAACGCGCACCTTGCTGACGGATTTGTGAAAGGCTCACTGATCGAATGCGCCAAGCATAACGGGCGTTTTGACATTCGAGACGGTTCTCCCCAGCGTCTGCCCGTATGCATTGGGATCAAGACCTACGCAGTACGTGAAAGTCACGGCAAACTTCAACTGGATTTGAACTCCGCAGGCGGCTCCGGGGTCACTGCCCCAGCCACCACCTACACCTTCCGCGTGGTCAGCAACGACAATGTTGCCACATTCATCAAGGAGTTGGTACTTGAACCGGAAAGCAATTCTCCAAAATTGGAATATCAACCTGGGGATTATATGCAGATCGACATTCCAGTTTACGAGCAACAGACTCTGCAAAATATCGAAGTCCAACAGCCCTATGCGGCGGTCTGGCAATCCCAACACATTTTCGATTTCAAGGCAGGCAACCCCAGCCCATGCCGCCGCAATTATTCGTTGGCGACCAACCCCGCCACAGACAAACAGTTTCGATTCAACGTTCGCATCGCCACTCCGCCGCGCGGCGTGGACTGTAACGCAGGAAGCGGCTCCTCATATATATTTGGCTTGAAGCCGGGTGATATGGTCACGGCGATTGGTCCATTTGGCGAATTTCATATCAAGGAAACAGAACGGGAATTGGTTTATCTGGGCGGCGGCGCGGGGATGGCTCCATTACGCTCTCATCTCTCTCATCTGCTGGAGACTCAAAAAACGCCAGTCCGCGTGAGTTATTGGTATGGAGCGCGCTCCCTGCAGGAAATGTTCTACAGGGATTATTTCGAAAACCTTGCGGTGCAAAATAAAAACTTCAGCTTCCACATTGCGCTATCCGAACCACAGCCAGAAGACAAATGGCAATCGCACACAGGTTTTATTCACGATGTCCTCAAGCACGAGTATCTTGACTCACACCCAGACCCGAAGAGTATCGAGTATTTTCTCTGCGGCCCACCTGCGATGATCCAGTCTGCCACGGTGATGCTCAAGAACCTTGGCGTTCCTCCAACCCAGATCGCATTCGATGAATTTTAGTTGATTGATGATGCAAGCCTTATTAAACAGGAGATAAACATGACCATTGTGCAAGTTAATCAGGCGACATATCCGGATTTATTTGCTGGTCAAAACATCGCCATCAAAGATAAAATCAGCCTGCAACCCTATTCCTATTTATGGCTGGTGAAAAAATGACAACAAAACTCTTTGGCGGCATCGAAGGCGGCGGCACAAAATTCGTCTGTGCCGTCGGCACGGGGCCAAACGACATCCGCGCCGAAACCCGCTTCCCGACCACCACTCCCGAAGAAACGATGGCGCAGGCAGTGGATTTCTTCAAACAGCAGGAAGCGGCCCTGGGACGACTCTCCGCGATTGGCTTTGCCTGCTTCGGGCCCCTCGACCCGAATCCTGATTCGCCCACCTTCGGGCATATCCTCCCGACGCCCAAACCCGGCTGGACGAATGCCAACGTGGTCGCTCCTTTGCGTTCTGCACTGAACGTCCCTGTTGCGTTTGACACGGACGTGAACGGCGCGGCATTGGGCGAAGGTCGCTGGGGCGCGGGAAAAGGCTTGAAGAATTTCATCTACCTGACGATTGGGACAGGCATCGGTGGCGGCGCCTACGTCGAAGGCAAACTCCTGCACGGCTTGATCCACCCCGA
>CAILWD010000709.1 GCA_903837815.1 uncultured Chloroflexota bacterium
ATGATAAAAAATCAGGAACGGGATGAGGACTGTGAAAAGCGTCGGCAGGGGCAGCGTGCGGAAGGAGTTGGTGATGAATTCAATCCCGTAGTCGAACGTCCGCGCAAACGTGACAGGGATGGATGGGGGCGCGGCATTTTCCAATCTGAAAGCATGGGCGGGGGAAACAGCCATCACAGTCAACGCCAACACTGCGCCGACGAAGGACACTGCCAGCAAAGTCAGCGCCGTTTTGCGGGCGGGATGTTTCATCCAAAGCCATGCACAAAAGAGCGCCAAAGCCAGCAGGGAGATCATCACCAAAACCGTTGGCTCGGAAAATCCGCCGATGAGGAAGGATGTCAAAAACAGAAGCGGATACACCCAGAAGGCTGTCGGTTTGGTTTCGGCGGTGTGAATCGAACGCAGGATGGATGCCGCCAGAAACGGCATGAAGACCAGCGGGGCAAAGTGAGCCGCCATTGCAGAGCGCCAGTACAAAATTTGAAAACGATTCGGAGCCTGCAACAGGGCAAGGAAAACCAGCAAAAAGGTCAAGGTCGCGATGAGGAGTTTGCTCCACGCTTGCCCGCTGAAACGGCTGGACTCGAACATCAGCCAGGCGATTCCGAAGACCCAAAGCGAAAGCATGAACGCGGGCAGCGCTGAAACCGTCCAAGTACCTATGGATTCGCTGAGGGTGATCAGCATGAAGTTGGAAAAGCGGTCCGAGACGTTCAGGTAGTTGGTCCACAGGGCGGTGGGAAAATCCGTGTTGAGGAAATCAACCACACAATAATCGTCTGCGAGGTGGCGGGAGAAGGTTCCGAGGTAGGCGTAGATTGCCAGCACAGAGCCAGAAAAAGCCGTGAGAAGCCAAAGCGAAAAATTGAAAAATTTGGAAGTCGGGTTTGTCGAGTTGGACATTAATGCAAATCCGTTGAAGTCAGGTCGTAAATCACGTAGCCGTCGCCCTCGGCAAAGATGGGAATCCCCGATAGTTTTTCCTTCAAGAGCGGCTGGCGATTCAGTTCGTCGAAGTCGGTCACCAAAAATAAATCTTTCTTTGAGGCGAGGTCGGCAAAGGTGCTTTCGAATTTGTTTTGCGAACCGCGCATGTCGGCATGATAGACCGTGTCACCGTAGGTCTGCCAGGGGACGGGATTCATCCAACCCCAGTAGGCGAGGCTGGAGCCATAATCTTGGGTCAATGCCACCACACTCCTGCCGCCGATCAGTTCGCCAATCTCTGCCCACATCGCCGCTTCGGGACGGTAGTCCACCCGCTTCATTTCAGCGCGTAGATTCCAGAGCGCGGCAAAAAGTCCGAGCAGGAGGATGGCAATAGCAGCAAGACGGGCGAAACGCGATTCAGCGACTTTGGTCAACTGCGCGAAGAGCCAATCCGCAAGGGGAGCGAGCGAAATTGCCGCAATGGGAATCAGCGGCAGGCTGTAGTAATCGTGGGAGGAGATATGGTAGTTGAAATAAAGCCCGAAGAGGAAGTATCCAGCCCACAGTCCAAGCGCGAAGCGGCGGTTTTGGTTGTCGAAGAAAAAAAGCCCAAACAGACTTAACGTCAAAACCGCGCCACCAATCACCAGATTCAGCGTCCCAATCCAACCGAGGTAGTAGGCTGGGCTGAGGAAATAATCCGCGATGAAGCGTCCGCCGAATTGTTGACCGAGGAAGCCTGCGACCCACACCCCGTAGACGACGTACGCCGCTCCGGGCAGAATCCCCAAAAGAGCCATGACATAAATCTGCGGTCTGCGGACGACATCCCGAAGCGAATCCCGTCTGAGGGCTGATCCCAACCCACCGCCGATGATGAAGAACGCCGCCACGAACTTGACGTAAATCGCCAGTCCGCCAAACAGCCCCGCGATGACCGCCCACTTGTAGGAGGCGGGTTCCTTTGACCATTCGTAAACCGCCCGCCAGAAGATGACGATGAGCGATACCATCAGCGGGTCAGGTTGGAAACTGCGGCTGGCTGTGACGGCGTACGGGGCGAAGAGGTAAAAGGCTGTGGCGGCAAGCGCCCCGTCTGCGGAGGTGAGACGCCTTGCCAGCAAAAACAAAAAGACCGCGCCGACGACCCAAAACAGGGAGGAATAAATCCGCGCAACCCATAACTGCTCACCTGTGAATTGATAGGTGAAGGCGGTCAACCGCTCGATGACTTCCGGCTCGATGGCGGCGCGGAATTTCCACTGCTGGATGGCAAAACTGCGCTGTTCGGCAGGGACGTTGGTGAGGGTCTCGTAGTACATGCCGCGCGCCTTGAGCGCGGAGAGCAACTGGCGTGTGGGGTGGAAATCGAGCGGCAGGTCGGTCAGGTCGTAGAGACGGATGCCAAGTCCCAGAGCCAAAAGCAGGACGAGTGCAGCAATTTGCGAAAATCGGGTGGGGAAAAAGGAGGCTTTCATTTCAGACACAGCCCGCCTATTGTAACGTAAAACGAACCACGAAAAGCGCGAGGATCAATTGTATTTTCCGTGACGTAGTGGCGGTGATGACGTGAAATCCCTGTTTACTTTGGAGATATAATCCACCATCATGCCCAACAGTTTGCGTCATTTGTTAGACCCTCCCATTTTTGCGGACGAGGAAAAGACCCGTATCGCGCAAATCCTTAATGCCTTCATCTGGAGCGCCATGGGCATCCTGTCAGTTTTCATTGTCGCGCGCGCGGTGGCGTGGAATGAAAACGGTTACGTTCCCCTGCTGGTTTTGACAGGCATCGTTATTTCTC